>JANPIE010000126.1:0-14092 GCA_031424835.1 Chitinophagaceae bacterium | reverse complement strand
TGGTCAGGGGAACGGAACAGGAAGGATTTGTGGGAATTGGTTTACCAGCCAATTTTGCACCGGGCCAAAAAGTGGTTCGTAAAGGAAGCTATTCATTGCTGTCTGCCATGAAAAACGTTGAGGAATAGCTTTTTGAATTCCAGATTTTTAATCTTTACGATTAACAAAACCGCGGGCTTGCTTTGCCTGTTTGATCTCACGCGTATTAATGATTTTGGAAACGCCATTTTGACCAATTCCCGTTTCGCAGTTTTGCCCATAGTACTTTTTTCAGGGTTCTGGTTTTCAACCCATAGATGATATCCTCGTATGCCAATCCAACAATAATACGCACTATGTTTACTAATTAATTTGACACCCCATGAAAAATCTATGTAAATCTACCATTATACTGCTCGTATTTTCGTATGCGCTTACATCTGAAATATATGGACAGTCCAAATTATCCGGATTCGAAGGCATATGGAGATGGAATGGTGGCAATGGTGACACATTCACAATCGTTCTTACATCCATATCAGGTCAGCAAAAACTGACTGGCTACCACTCATTTGTAAGAAATGGTATCACCATCGACAATAGTATACCGCAAACACCGGACAGAACTTTTGACTCAGCAACCCTTACAGGTATCTTGGACGAAAAGGGAAACCTGTTTTATGTCATCCGCGATGTTTCCAGGCACTCTTTCTACATGGGGAAAATAGAAATACTCAGGAATCACCGGGATCGCGCCATTTTTTACACTACCAAAAGGGAACGACCGCATCTGATATTTGAAGGATCGAAACCTTTACCGCCTAACAGGACGTTTCCAGACAACATGTTACTTTCAAAAATCAAATGACTGTACCACATGTTTCCAGCACGGTGCATGCACTCAATTAAAGTAATTTTCACGGGATTTCAGAGAGAAAAAATGATTGACAGTGACTGTAACAAACCGGTTGAGAAAACATCATTTGTCAAAACGAAAAATACCGATGATGCCATACTTATCATAGTTGGGGATGGCCATGCGCGGATCCTGCGTCATTTCTTCGAAGGATATCCCTTATTTAAACTGGTTGAACCTAACTGACTTCTCTGATTGACCACAGAAGTAAAAAAGCAATTTTTGACAACCTATGTTTATTAATTTACGGGTTTGATTCTCAACCAAACCGGCAAGACTCATGACGCTAACACGCCGCAAATTCTTACAAGGCTTCTTCATTGTTTCCACGATAACCACAAAGAAAAGCTGGGCCAACAAGGCCACACGGCTTGTTACAGAGCGCCGTGACCTGTTTCCACAGGGCGTGGCATCAGGCGACCCGACATCAAACAGCGTCATCTTGTGGACGAGGCGTCCACCTGTGAAGGGTAATGCTTCTGCCGGCAAGTTGGTCGTTGAAATTTCTGTCAACCCCGATTTCAATAAAATTGTGGCCGTGGGAACTGCCCATATTGGTGCTGATGCTGACTGGACATGCCGTTTCCTTGCAAAAGACCTCAAACCCAACCACGAGTATTGGTACCGTTTTATTGATGATCATGGATTCGCAAGCAGGGTGGGTCGTACAATGACGGCACCTGCCGACAATTCAGATACACCCGTTCGTTTTACATTTGTTTCCTGCCAATGCCCTAACGAAGGCGCCCTGAATGCTTACCGGAAGATGATCTTCGAAGATGCGGCACGTGCGGGTGATCAACGACTTAATTTTGTATTACACCTGGGCGATTTTATTTATGAAGTCACCTGGTATGCCGAAGATAATCCCAATGGAAACCGCGGTCGCCGCATCAAAAATCTGTACAAGTTCCCACAGGGCCGAAAGGTTGGCAATTTTCATCTTCCTGTTACACTGGAGGATTATCGTACGCTCTACCGTGCCTATCTTGAGGATCCCGACCTGCAGGATGCCCGTGCGCGCTGGCCCTTTGTTTGTGTATGGGACAATCATGAATTTGCCTGGGCTGGATACCAAAGTCAGTATGTGGCAGGCGGTACCTACAATGCTCCTGCACAAAACCAGAAAGTTTTTGCCAACCAGGCCTGGTGGGAGTTTATACCAGCGGGGGTTCAACAGCCCGGCAACCCCAGGCTGGAACATTTTAAGGCTCCCACTGTGGTAGATACACCTTTGGAGAAGTTCAATGAAGACGGACTTTCAGAAGAGCCTAACAACCTGAAGGCGATCAATAGTTTGAAGATTCAGCGGGTACTACGCTGGGGCAGGAACGTTGATTTGTTACTTACGGATAACTGGTCGTTCCGTTCTCCTGATATGTCGGGTAATGATTTTACGGTTCGCGGATATCCGAGGGTATACCCACAAGTGCCATCAGAAATTATGGACTATGGTCGTCATTATAATGGCGGCAAACCACCGGATACCATTCGTTTCAATGGCAAGGACCTTCCGAATCCAACAAAAGACGCTCATGCCCAGACATTCCTGGGGCAAGAGCAAAGACGCTGGTTCTTAAAACAGCTTGGTGCATCTACTGCACGATGGAAAATATGGGGACATAGTTTTGGCTCTATGGAACTGCGAAGCGATTATCACAACCTGCCTGGCGAGATGGGCAGTAAATGGCCCAAAGATGTGGGCTATGCCCTGATTGACAGTAGGTTCCCCAGGGATAAAGACGAGATATTTGATTTTATACGTGATCATAAGATCACTGGATTTTGTACGGTTGCAGGCGACCGGCATGCGTTTTATGCGGGTGTAACCTCCAAAGCATTGCCGCCGAAGGCATACGAACCACTGGGTGTGGAATTCATTACCGGTTCCATATCACAACAGACAGGTTTTGAAGTGATGGAACTGACCATGCCCAAAGACCACCCAATGCGTGCGTTGCACCTGGTTGATAAGGCCGATGGCTCGGTGATTCCTTCCATGAACGTAACTGCTTTGCACGGGGTGCGTTCGGCTTTGCAGTTGAAGGAGACAGGAGATATGGTGCAGGCCCGTGCCGTTCGCAATCCGGATGTGGCACCGCATTTGTCATTCTTAGACCAGGGTGGACACGGCTATGGTTTGGTAACCGCCACCAAGGATCAACTTTCCGTTGAATTTGTATGTATACCGAGGCCGCTGGAACGCAGTGAACGTCCGGATGGTGGTCCTTTAACCTACCGTGTGGTGCATCGCACACGCTTATGGAAAGCAGGTGAGGCACCAAAGCTTGAGCAGGAAATCCTCGAAGGCAACCCGCAGTATTGCATCTGAGTGAATAATTTTTTTTAGAGAATGTTGATCAGGATTCGGTAGCATAAGCGCAATTTCGTTTCGCATTGCATCATAGAATAGCTGGTATTGAGAGGTTCGAAAAATGTCTCCGTGGCTCTCTGTGCAATCTGTGTTTTCTGTGGTAAAGCCTTCTGTTCAATCAGGAATGCGTCACTACAAAGGCACAGAATAAACAGTACCACACAGCGTTATCGCCAACCAGCACCGAAGCAGTAAGCATACCGATTTTGCAACGCCATAAATACGCAGGGCTATGGGTACCCGATGCGTAATCCTGACTCAACATCATGAGTAATAAAATTCACATCAGCCTTTTACTCTTTTCACAAGCCCCTCCCACCCGCTGCTACCGTGAAGATTTTTCAGGTCGGCATCTTTCTCCGGATCGCTGAGTACTGAGGGATCACGGTCAAGGGATAAGTGTAGAAACTTAAACGCCTTGCCGGTCTCCTTAAGTAAAGCAAACTTTCGCCCAAGCCTGGCACTCATATTGGCCACCCTTCTCCGCTCATTTTTCAAATCTGTCGTATCAGCCTTCTCAAGTGCTTCAGCCGCTTCGTTCCATTTTTCCTCCAGCATCAGCACATCAATCAGCCCGAACCATAGCCGCGTTCTCTCCGGCATTTTTGCATGCGTCATGGAGAGGTAAACATTTTCTGATTCGCTATACCTGCCTGCCTGTTTTAAATAACTGGCATAATTCAGTTTGGCAGGGTAGTCGTTCGGATGCATGTTCAAATGCTTCTCCAGGAAAGAAAGGTTATTCCATACACCATAATCTTTGAGCGTTGTCCATTGCCCGTTTTTAAGTTCCCACAGCAGCATTCGCTTGGTAGCAGTAGCCGACCCATTGTCAAAACCAATGGCCATCACTGATTTGCTTACAGGAGAATAGGTCATGCTAATGGGAAATACATTTGCCTCGGTAAGTTTTTCCCATTGTTTTCCATCCCATGTCCAGGTGGCCCTGGGAGAAAGATTCTGGGGCTCTTCCCGGCGATGGTTATTTTGTCCTCCATGCAGCACTACCTTTTTCAGGTTTTCGTCGTACACCATCAAATGATACAAGCGTGCGCCCGGACCTTCGGCTTTTGCTATTTTAACCCATCCATTTTCATCAAACTCCCACAGTTCATCCGGGTTTTCACCTCCTCCATACAATACCACCTTCTTTCTTTTTTTATCGTACGCCATTGCATACTGGTATTTGATTCCAGGTCCGGGAGTAGGTACCGAATGAAATTTACCTTCTTTCAGCAGCCAGGTAGTTGTGTCAAACTGGTTGTTTAGATTTCCTCCATACATCAGAAAAGCATTCATGTGTTCGATATAGATCATTTTATGATGATCATGCCCGCCGATCTGGTTGTCAAAAATCATTTTCCATTTTGATCCGTCGAAGGTCCACAAGTCGGCCTTTGCAACATTATTGCGTGCAATTCCTGAACCGGCATACATATAAATTTTATTTTCCTTTGCATGCAGATCACCTTTAAAAAAAATCCTGGCACCGGGACCGGGCGATTCGAGTTGCATCCATTGACCCGATTGATAACGCCATACAAGCGTTTTGGCAGAATCCGGCGTAACGGTGGTGCCGCCAAGCATGATGATGGATTTAGTGGGTGGAAAATAAACCAGTTGCGCATCCTCTGCGGGTATGGGCTGGGGTACGGGTCTCCACGACTGCGCACAGGCGGCAGCGGCTATACTTAATGCAAAAAACAAGATCATAACCCGCATAAAAAACCTTTTTCCAAAGATAGTTTCCAGCCGGCTGCAAGGTCCATTGACGCTTTCCATCCATCAAAATAGCATAAAATGACAGTACAGGGTTCCGCATTCCCGTAGCTACCGGGGTGATCTACCGTGTTGAGCATTGCGATAATATTGCTCACGATAAATATGAGCCAACTTCAGCAGAAACATTTATTGTTTAAGCTGAGATTTTTGCAGTCCGGCATCGAAAAAACTACAACCCCTGCATATCCTCGCTGCATTACGGTAGTTGACTCATATAACTTCTGCATACAACGGAGAAGGATGCCTTCAATTTAATGATATATTAGCCAGATACCAGCCATCTGAAAATTAGCAGGTTTCAACAAGAGTTTCTGTACTTTATGCCCGAATTATGCATGAACCGCTACAAATAAATTACTATGACGCTTCTATCCTACCTTATTGGGCTTGCCTCATTGTCTTTTACCATTATTACAAGGCACGACATAAAAGACGAGAAATTTACCACGTTGGCGCTACAGTATCCCCAGGTCTGTCATTTTCCCATGGGAGAAGGAACCCTGATCAGGAATAACTGGATACTCACCGCGGGGCATGTTGGTAAGGACCTGCAAAAGGACCTAGCCCGTGGGGACCTACGTGTGATGTGCAACGGAAATGAATATTCGGTTACAACTGTCATAGTGCACCCCTCGTTCAGTGATTTGAGAGATGGTCTTAAGCATGATATTTCACTGGTGAAGATAGCAGGCAATGTAAAAAATGTGCAACCTGCCAAACTATATACCCGTTCAGATGAAGTTGGCAAAATGGTGACGATAGTGGGCAGGGGCGATAAGGGAACGGGTTTAACAGGACCCCAAAAATGGGATAAAGTTACCCGGGCTGCCACCAACAGGATTGATAAGGCAGAGGCGGGAATCATCTCATTTGATTTTGATGGTCCGGCCGAAAAAACTGTCACGCCATTGGAAGGGATCAGTGGCCCCGGAGACAGTGGCGGGCCCGCATTTATTGGTACGGTGACTTCGCCACAGATTGCCGGCATCAGTTCACACCAGAAAGGAGGCGCCACCTTAGGAAAAGGACGTTATGGTGTTACAGAATACTATACCCGGGTTAGCAGTTACAGCAAATGGATTGAGCAAACCATTCTTTCGGATACAACAACCACTAACAAAAAGCAAGCAGTTGCGAAAGATGCGGACTCCAGGCTGAAAGAGTATGCGGGAACCTATGGGTTCAGGAAGATTATTTTGAAAGGCAGCGATCTTTTTTTCCAGAGAGACGATGAACCGTTGATACCCATGAAAGAAATCGCCCCAGACAACTATCTCTGGGATGACGGCAATACCCGAATCGTATTTAAGCGCAATCCGGAAAAGAAGATCACCGGCTTCGAAATCAGACGGCGCAATGGCGAAGTGGTGGATGTTGCCAGAAACTGAGTATATAGAAAAATTTTGCTACAGCGCTATCTTGCACCGCACGTCTAATGAATGTTGTTGCATTTATGGAACTGACAACATCCAGCCGATACCTAATTTGAAAAGCTGCTTCTACTTTTGGGTATTCTGCAATCTGCGAATCAGACAACCCTTTACCTGAAACAACTGCCCTCAGAAAATTGCCCTGAATTCATTACATCGTTTTAACTTGCCAGAGCGATCTTCCCGGGAAGATGGCTGAGCAGGCATTTTAAAACGACACCATATGAAATCAGGATTACGCAGTCAAAATTGGTTTGGGAAAGAAGGCAAAGACGGGTTCATTTACCGCGCGTGGATGAAGAACCAGGGCTTTCCTGATTTCGAATTCCGCGACAGGCCGGTCATCGGCATTTGTAATACCTGGTCGGAATTAACTCCCTGCAATGCACATTTCAGGGAATTGGCCGAGTCAGTAAAAAGAGGCGTCCTGCAGGCAGGTGGCTTCCCACTGGAATTTCCGGCAATGTCTTTGGGTGAAACACTGATCAAACCCACAGCCATGCTCTACCGCAACCTGGCCAGCATGGAGGTGGAAGAATCTATCCGGGCCAACCCCCTCGATGGTGTGGTGCTTTTATGCGGATGCGATAAGACAACACCTTCACTCGTAATGGGCGCCTGCAGCGTAAACATTCCCACCATTGTTGTTTCCGGCGGACCCATGCTCACCGGAAAATTCAGGGGTAACGATATTGGCACCAGCGATATCTGGCGCTTTAGTGAGGACGTGAGAACAGGAAAAATGTCACAGGACGATTTGGGACTGGCAGAAGCAGCCATGTGCCGCAGCAAGGGACATTGCGCTGTAATGGGGACCGCCGCTACGATGGCATGCATGGTGGAGGCACTGGGTTTATCTCTGCCTGAGAATGCCGCTATCCCGGCTGCTGACTCAAGGCGAAAAGTGCTTGCGCAGTTATCGGGTATGCGCATTGTGGAGATGGTAAAGGAAAACCTGAAGCTGTCTGATATCCTGGTAAGAGAAGCATTTGAAAACGCGATCATGGTAAATGCCGCCATAGGAGGATCCACCAATTTTGTGATACACCTGCTTGCCATCGCAGGCAGAATTGGCGTGCCACTTGAATTGAGCGACTTTGATACACTTTCCAGGGAAATACCATTACTGGCAAACTTACAGCCTTCAGGAAAATATTTTATAGAGGACCTCTACTATGCCGGCGGACTACCTGCGGTAATGAAGGAACTGGATAGCGTGCTACGCAAAAGTGCGATCACCGCTAATGGAAAAACGGTTAAGGAAAACTATGATAACGCGGCCTGTTACGACCGCAATATTATATCCACCAAAGTCAATGCCTTTAATCCTATTTCTGGCATCGTAGTATTGAAAGGAAATATTTGCGAAGACGGCGCCGTGCTGAAACCATCGGCTGCTTCATCGCATCTGTTGAAACATAGCGGGAAAGCGGTGGTTTTTGAAGATATCGAGGATTATAAAAACAGGATTGACGATCCCAACCTTGACATTGATGAAACGAGTGTAATGGTGCTAAAAAATGTTGGGCCCAAAGGCTATCCGGGTATGCCGGAAGTGGGGAACATGGGGTTGCCTAAAAAATTATTGGAGAAAGGCGTTACCGACATGGTTCGCATATCAGATGGCCGCATGAGTGGCACTGGCTTTGGAACCGTGGTTTTACATATTTGCCCCGAAGCAGCGGCGGGGGGCAATTTTGCGCTGATACGTAATGGCGATACAGTGTTGCTGGATGTGGAAAACAGAAGCCTCAACATCGACGTTTCAGCAACAGAACTTGCCAGCAGACGTGCCGCACACAGCCAGCCCGCGCCTGCCTATGACAGGGGTTATGTACAACTCTATATTAACCATGTGGAACAGGCAAACATGGGTGCAGATCTGGACTTCTTAAAAGGAGGTTCGGGTAGTGAAGTGACGCGTGATTCGCATTAATAGGATTTGGTATGCCAGATTAGCGCCAATCAATAACCGTCTGTTGAAAGGAGAAAAGCGATGCAAAACAAAGGATAAGTAGATTAGTCTCAATTACATCTGCCATACCCGCTACCGATTTTTTGTATACCCGCTCAGAACCATTATTGGCTGCCCCAAATGTCTTAATGACTCCGTGTAGCTCTGTGTATTCTGTGGCTCTGTGGTGAAGCCTCCGACTATGATCGAACCCAGGGCAATCCTATCCGTTTCATAGCCCTTACATAACGGCGTATTCCGGGACTCTAACATCCCTGCAACTCCATTCATAAGTTAAAAGTTTTACAATTTAGAATAGTAGTATTACTATCATTTAAGGTAAAAATACTATCTTTGCGCGATCGCAAGGAAGGTCAGGTGAGCGGGAATGGCCAGGTCCGGAACAATTACATAACCATAAAAACCCTCTTCAAATGATCATCATAAAACTACTTGTGGGAAATAGGGAACAGGGAGACCTGATTGCCAGCAGCCTTTTAAAAAACCGGTTTACACTCAATGTGTTTGGTAACGACTTTGATTCCTTTCACCTGAACCCCTTGGGGCATATGGAAAAAAATACCTCCTATGTTATCCAGTTTTTAACGAAAAGTATGCTCTTTAGCGAAATTGAAGCAACTTTAAAGCGGGACTTTCCCCAGATCAACTTTTCCATTTGCGCTACCCCTATTGTACATATGGCCATCAGTCTCCATGATAAGATACGGCAGAGAATAAACGGACTAAAAACAGGGGTAATTGAGGCAGTACCCGGGTAAATCCATAATGCGGGACGCCCCTATCTTTAAAACCAGGCACGCGCCAACAACTTCGTACTTTCGCGAACTGATGATTGGGGGGCAAAACGAAACAAATATGTATCGGTCAATAAACCAGAACAGATGCCACTAACAAAAACGCCACTTGGCAGGATATTAAACCTGCTGACACTTGAGCGCAAAGAAATTACTGCCATTTACCTATATGCCATATTAAACGGCTTGATTCAGCTATCACTTCCGCTGGGCGTACAGGCCATTATTGGCTTCGTGCTGGGCGCGTCAATGCGTGCGTCATTGGTTGTTCTTATCATCCTGGTGGTGGCGGGCGTACTCATCGCCGGCATTATGCAGGTGAACCAGATGAAAATCATCGAAAAAATCCAGCAGAAGATCTTTGTTCGGTACGCGTTTGCCTTTGCGTACCATATACCCAGACTGGATCTGAAAAAAACGGACAATATTTATTTACCTGAGCTGGTCAACCGTTTTTTTGATATCCCTGTGCTGCAAAAAAGCCTCTCCAAAATTTTGCTGGACATACCAACTGCCAGTATCCAGATTTTGTTCGGCTTAATCCTGCTTTCCTTTTATCACCCCGCCTTTATCCTTTTTGGATTTATCCTCGTGGTGTTATTATGGCTCATACTCCTCTACACGGGTCACCGGGGCCTGCAGACAAGCATTGACGAAAGCAATTACAAATACGCCGTAGCAGGCTGGCTGGAAGAAACCGCAAGGGTCATTAAATCCATCAAATTAGCCAAAAGCAACGATCTGCAGCTAAAGAAAACCGACGAACAGGTGACTGGCTACCTTAACTCGCGCAACAGCCATTTCAGGATATTACTCTTACAGTACCATTCGCTGGTGATCTTTAAAACGGTGATTACTGCAGCCATGTTAATTGTGGGCACTTTACTGCTGGTGAACCAGCAACTAAATATCGGACAGTTCATTGCTGCGGAAATTATCATACTGCTGGTACTGAATTCTGTTGAAAAACTTATCATGAATCTTGGCAGCGTGTATGATACACTAACGTCCGTGGAAAAAATAGGAAGTCTTACAGACAAACCCCTGGAACAAAACGGTACCGCGCAATTATCCGGGGAACAGGTGGGCTTAAAAGTGGAAATGAAAAACCTGAGTTTCAGCTACAACAACGAAAACGATGTGCTCAGAAACATTTCGTTCCAGATCAATCCCGGTGAAAAAGTTTGCATCAAAGGAAGGGACAGTTCAGGAAAATCTTCACTGCTGCGTGTAATGGCTGGCGCCTACACCGACTTCAGCGGTGCTTTGCTGCTGGATGGCGTACCTATGGGAAATTATGATCTTGGATCAGTCCGGTCACAGATTGGCGTACTCATCAGCCAACAGGATATTTTCCATGGCACCCTATGGGAAAACATTGTGCTGGGTAGTTCCGGTCCCTCGCTGGAAACAGTAAACTATTATGCAGCCCGGGTAGGATTGAATCACTTCATAGCCACCCTGAAAAATGGTTACGACACCATGCTCGACCCCACCGGCAAACGCTTACCCAGAACGGTAATCCATAAAATTCTATTGGTACGGGCGCTGGCCAGCAAACCACGTTTGCTTTTGCTGGAAGAACCCTGGATCAATTCCGATCATGCTTTTCGTCCGCAAATTCTTCAATTACTTGGTGAAATAAAAAACACCACCCTGGTGGTGGTAACCAATGATGAAGATTTTGCCCGCCAGTGCGACCAGGTGCTGATCATGGAAGAAGGCGGTATCGTTACCCTTAGATCATAAAACATGCAGGCATGAAAAATTACACCATTAAATCATATGCTCATATTTACCTGAATGACCGGAACAGTCGCGTTAAAGGCTGGTTCACTATCTGCGTGCTGGTATTTATCATTTTTCTATTCCTGCCCTGGACACAGAACGTACGTGCCAAAGGAACGGTAACCACACTCTTCCAGGAACAGCGGCCGCAGGAAGTAAATACCATCATCGGAGGCCGGGTAATGCAATGGTATATCAAAGAAGGTGACTATGTGCAGGCGGGAGATACGCTTGTTCAGCTTGCGGAGGTGAAAACGGATTACCTGGACCCCAATTTGTTACAACGCACACAGGAACAATTAAGCGGCAAACAATCATCAGTTGATTATTATAAAGACAAAGTGGGTACCGCAGATCAGCAAATCGGCGCCATCAATGCGGGCCTGCAGTTAAAACTAAACCAGCTTCGCACAAAACTGGGTCAGTTACAACTGAAAGTACAGGCAGACAGCGCTGAAGCAATGGCTGCCAATAATGAGTTCCTGATCGGCGCAAAACAATATGAGCGACAGAAGGCGATGTATGACAGTGGGCTGGTTTCACTTACACAACTTGAGATACGCAACCAGCAATTTCAGCATGCGCAGGCCAAAAAAATCAGCGCTGAAAACAAACTGGCCAATAGCAAGCAGGATTTAACCATTACGCGGATTGAAATGAGTGCCCTGCAACAGGAGAACGTGGAAAAAGTGACCAAAACCCAGGGGGAAAGATTTCAGTCTTTAACGCAGATTGCCAGCGGACAGGCAGATATTGCCAAACTTCAGAACCAATATGCCAGTTATGCCATCCGTAATGGGATGTACTATATACTTGCATCACAAAGCGGCCAGATAGTGAAGGCACAAAAAGCGGGCATTGGCGAATTTGTAAAGGATGGAGACATGATAGCGGAAATTGTTCCTGACAAAATTCAGTACGCCGTTGAAATGTTTGTACCCCCGCTTGACCTGCCACTGCTGGCGAAAGGACAAAAAGTGCGTTTTCTTTTTGATGGTTTCCCGGCCATTGTATTCAGTGGATGGCCCAAAGCATCATCGGGAACTTTTGGCGGTGAAATAGTAGCAGTGGAGAGTAATGTTAGCGTAAATGGCAAATTCAGGGTGCTGGTAAAAGAAGATTCCGCAGACAGGCCATGGCCCAAAGAATTAAAACTGGGTGCCGGCGCCCAGGGCATTGCACTGCTTAATAATGTGGCGGTGGGTTATGAACTCTGGCGAAACATCAATGGCTTTCCGCCGGATTATTACAAAAAGGATGAAAGCAAACAAAAGAAATGAAATTTATACGATACACAGGCCTATTCATAGCATTGTTTTTTATCCGGCCCGCGAAGGGCCAGGATCCTATAAAAACACTATCGCCCCAGCAACTGGTTGACATTGTGAAACAATACCACCCCGTAGCCAGGCAGGCAGGGATACTTGTTGAAAAGGCCAAAGCCGATATTACCATTGCACGTGGCGCTTTTGATCCGGTGCTGGACAATGTAAGGGGACGCAAAACTTTCGACGGACTCGATTACTACCTCTACAACCGCTCTGAACTTTCCATACCTACCTGGTTTGGGATGGAGGTCAGTGCAGGCATAGAAAATTTATCCGGAAGCCGTACCGACCCACAGGAGACTGCTGGCAAAACCAGCTATCTGGGGCTAAGCATACCACTTGCAAAAAACCTGCTGATGGATAAACGCAGGGCAGCGCTGCAAACAGCCAAAATTTTTCGCCAGGCTTCTGAAGTGGAACAAAGAAACATGCTCAACAACCTGCTGCTCGACGCAATGAAAACCTACTGGTACTGGATGCAAAATTACCAGGTCTATAAAATTCTTACCGATGCAGTGCAGGTAAATGAAAAAAGAGTGGAGCTGGTAAAAGCAGGCTACAAACTCGGCGACCGCCCCGCGATAGACACCACCGAAGCGTTAACCCAGTTACAAAATTTCCAGGTGCTGAGGGAAAACGCCTGGATGCAGTTTACCAATTCGGGGTTGGACCTTGGCGTATTTATGTGGACACAAAATGACCAGCCCTTCAGTTTACCCGCAGATGTACTTCCCGCAGAAGCGGCCATGCCCGCAGCCGATCTACCGGCTCTGCAGGAATTATTGGATGCAGCCAGAAAAAACCATCCTGAATTGTTGTTATATGATTACAAAATGGATGCATTGCAAATTGATCAGAAACTTAAGTTCCAGCAATTGCTTCCCGTTGCCAACTTCCGTTACCAGCAATTGGGAAAAGGCTATGATATGCTGAATACCGCTACCACCCCATTGTTTGAAAATAATTTTCAGTATGGCCTTGCATTGGGCATACCGCTTCGATTATCAGAGGGACGGGGTGAATACCGCAAAGCAAAACTGCGCATCACCGAAACCCGCCTGGGTCAGAACCTTAAACAGGTAGAAATTCAAAACAAAGTAAGAACCTATTTCAACGAGCTGGTAGCGCTGAAAAACCAGGTAGCCGTACAGGAAAAAGCCTATACCAATTACCTGATACTGCAACGGGGTGAAGAAACGAGGTTCCGGATTGGAGAAAGCTCATTGTTCCTTGTAAACGCTAGGGAAAATAAAACACTGGAAGCATTACAAAAATTACAGGAGCTCAGGGCCAAGTACATGGTTACCTGGAGTACACTGCAGTGGGCCGCGGGGTTGCTGGTACCCTGATCACAGGTGTTTGGAAGATTCCCTGCCGTGTATTGCCTTCATTGTTTTGTAGCAGTTGCCGGTCCGGACCTCTATTCGCTCCTGGGCCGCTGGCCCCATCCTTGCTCTCCCGGCTTAGCCGGGACTTCTTTCTCTGCTATCGAACCCTGCTTCGCAAGGTTTCGATTGACTTCGCTTCGCTTGTCATCACAGACAAAGAGGCCGCTCCACAAGGATTGAATGCACTAGGTTACCTAGTGACGCGGTCCTTTCTAAAGGACAGGTATTCATAAGACATTTATTCCGGATATTGACGGCCCCTATTCGGAAACCCCAACACCCGTCTTTGCAGAGACGCCTCATTGGGTGCGGTGACAAGCGAAGCGCTGTCAATCAAA
>JANPIE010000125.1:0-14983 GCA_031424835.1 Chitinophagaceae bacterium | reverse complement strand
TGTGCCCCAGGCGGGAATTGAACCCGCACTCGCGTTGCGGCGAACAGGATTTTAAGTCCTGCGTGTCTACCAATTCCACCACCAGGGCCTATGTTCCCATTCGGGAACGTCTCAAAAAAAAATCCCATCCCGAGTTTACCGGAACGGGACCTTGGAGCGAAAGACCGGGCTCGAACCGGCCACCCCGACCTTGGCAAGGTCGTGCTCTACCAAATGAGCTACTTTCGCATGATCTTGTAAGAACTTTAACCGGAGTGCAAAAATAACCATCCCAGGTTCCTGACAAAATTTTTTATCCTGTTTTTTACTTGTATTCAGGCTTATATTCAGAGCTTTTCTGAACTTCCACATCCGGTTTGCCTTTGTAACGCTGGTTGTACAGGCGGTAACAGCCACCCAATACAAATGCCAGTATGCAGAATACCTGCAGATAGAATAAGAACCTGGAAGAGTTTACCCAGTTTTTTGTAAAATCTTTTTCCCGGCTATCGTGTGTTTCGTGTGACATAGTTTTGTATTGCTCCGCAAAAATAAGGTACGGTTTGGTATTATCCGGACTTCCTGCCAATAATTTCATAGAATCGTGTTCGCCTGTTGATAAAATATGACCAAACCACCGACCCATGGTACACCCCTTCCAATTGCCCGAGGGGCTTTCGCGGGTGCTGGCGCTTATAACTGTGGGTGAAAAGCCATTTCAGCAACGCAAAATGCGCCCGGTAGATCGCTACAAAGAAGGCGGTGTCGCCAGCCAGCAGGCCCTTCCAGGCGGATACCGCATCCAGGCCGATGCGCACGGGTAGTTTCCATATTTTCTCATACCAGGGAAGGTTCTTGCAAAGCATCACCAGGTTATTGCGGAAATTGAGAAACACTTTGCGCCCGCCCCTGGGCAAAGTACCCGCGCCCACATGATACACCACAGACTGCGGGCAGGCCATAATGCGGTAACCCGCAAGCTGCATGCGCCAGCAAAGGTCTATTTCTTCCTGGTGGGCAAAAAAAGAAGCGTCCAGACCCCCCAGCAAATCATAAACAGGCGCCCGCACAAACATAGCGGCGCCCGAGGCCCAGAAGATGGGCGCGGCATCCTGGTATTGCTGCTTGTCCTCCTCGCATACATCAAACACCCTTCCCCTTGAAAACGGGTAGCCCAGCACATCGATCCAGCCACCGGAAGCCCCGGCATACTCAAAACAGTTGGGGGTATGGTAAGCGAGTAGTTTAGGCTGGCAGGCTCCTATCAGGCTACTGCTCTCCATTAGTTCCACCACAGGTTCTATCCATGAGGGTGTAACTGACACATCCGAATTGAGCAATACATAATAATCAGCCTTTACTTTTTGCAGCGCCCGGTTGTATCCACCGGCAAAGCCCTCATTTGCTGAATGCAGCAATAAGCTAACTGAGGGAAAATGCTGCTGCAGGAAAACCACTGAATCATCTGTGGAACCATTATCGGCAACCACAACCTGCAGGTTGGCATAAGTAGATGCCAGCACAGAGGGTAGAAAATTTTCAAGATGTCTTCTACCGTTATAGTTGAGGATAACGACTGCTACCGAGGGTTGGGGCAATGGGATGATTTACTGCGAAAATAAGGTTCGGTTTCCAAACGCTGTTAGGGTATAATAACGAATTGAGATTTTATTGGCAAAAATCACCGTGTTTGGCTAACTTGCAGCATGCATTTCCTCCTTCTCAATCTTGACTTTCTTGACCATCCGGGTCGAGGGCGAAATAATTAATAATTAATAATTAATAATTCGTAATTAGTAGTTAGTTAATTATTGCCCGACACGTCTCCTGCAACCATCCCCTTCAATTACTAATTTCTCATTACTAATTATTAATTAATTACCATGACCATATCTGTTTCTGAACAAACCTCCGCCTACCTGGCATTAGAAGATAAATTCGGTGCGCATAATTACCATCCCCTCCCTGTGGTGCTTGAAAAAGGTGAAGGGGTATTTCTCTGGGATGTAGATGGTAAACGCTACTATGATTTCCTGAGTGGCTATTCGGCCGTTAACCAGGGTCACTGCCATCCGCGTATCATACACTCACTTACCGAACAGGCCAAAAAACTCACACTTACATCAAGGGCCTTTCATAACAACCTGCTGGGGGAGTATGAAAAATTCATCACCCAGTATTTTGGATATGACAAGGTATTGCCGATGAATACCGGAGTGGAAGGTGGTGAGACCGCCATCAAACTGGCACGCCGCTGGGCCTATGCAAAAAAAGGCGTCGCTGAAAACCAGGCCAGGATTGTTTTTGCCGACGGAAATTTCTGGGGGCGCACGCTGGCGGCCATTTCTTCCTCTACGGATCCCAGCAGTTACAAAGGCTTCGGACCCTATATGCCGGGCTTTGAGCTGGTTGCTTACAATGACCTGCCTGCACTGGAAAAAGCCTTTCAGAATAGTGATGTTGCGGCGTTCATGGTTGAACCCATACAGGGCGAAGCGGGCGTTGTGATTCCTGATGAGGGATACCTCCGCGGTGTAAGACGCCTATGTACCGAATACAATGTATTGTTTATTGCCGATGAGATCCAGACCGGACTGGCACGCACGGGCAGGATGCTCGCCTGCGACCATGAAGGGGTTCGGCCCGATATTCTGGTACTGGGCAAAGCGCTAAGTGGAGGCGTGCTACCTGTTTCGGCCGTGCTGGCAGATGATGAAATTATGCTGACCATACAGCCCGGTGAACATGGTTCCACTTACGGCGGAAATCCGCTGGCCTGCGCCGTGGCCATCACTGCACTCACCGTATTGAAGGAAGAAAATATGGCAGCAAATGCAGCGGAAATGGGTGAAATTTTGCGGGAAGGATTGCGCGCTATTGCATCACCACTCGTAACCACCGTAAGGGGAAAAGGTTTATTGAATGCGATCGTCATCAATCATGAAAACCGGGAAGCGGCATGGGATATTTGTATGGCGCTGAAGGAAAATGGTTTGCTGGCTAAGCCCACACACGGCGACAAGATCCGATTTGCGCCGCCGCTGATCATTAACAAAGAGCAGGTGCTGGAATGCGTGGATATCATTGCCCGATCCCTAAAACAATTCTGATCCATTCCCGAATAGCAGCGCTTGTGTTGAGCCGGTCTGTTTCTTTAGGCAATTGACCGTAGTGAAGGCTTCAGCATAACTGCGCAGATGCTGCAGTGTTACGATGACGGCTTTGCAGGCAAGCTCAGTTTCGGGAGCAGCGCCATGAGCTGAACAACCATTGCAAGCACAAGTATCGCAAACAGCGCGGGTTTTTTCTCAGGGCATTCTCCCATCATGCAGGATGATACCAGCAGAAAATTACGGAACGACCAGGCAAGATTCAATGCCGCAATAAATACATTGGTTCGTTTGGCCCAGATACGCGGAACAAGGAACATTACGATCATAATACCGCAGAGGATAACGGTAAACAAGCCCGGTTTACCAAAATTGGTTCCTTCTGCGCTGAAACCTGTTACGGTCAGCTGGCGGCTGGCAATGTACACCCAGGGGAAAAAACACAGGGTAATAATGAGTATTGCGGCAATGATACCTATGGTTTGTGAATGCTTCATAATGCTGAATCTGCGGGCAAACCTATAACTTTTTCAATAACCTTCTGACTGAATCTGTGGCCCCGGTCAATCATTATTTCCAATATCTTCACGGATGCCTTAATTTGTTGAACCGCAGGGCAACATAATCTGGATATCAATGAAGAAATCTCTCCCCATGAGACTATACGCCGGTATTGCACTGGCGATTGTTATTGTATTACTGGTAGCTGTTTTCACGATCCTGTCATTGGAACGCCAGAAAGACGAAACTGCCTGGGTAAACCATAGTGTGAAGGTATTGCAGAAAACGCGTGACATTCGATACCAGCTCTTGCAGATGCGGGGCGCGAGAAGGGCTTTCTGGTTAACGGGCAAAGAGAACTTTCTTGATTTTTACTATAATGGCTCCAATACGATTCCCACCCAGGTGAATGAACTTATATCGCTGGTAAGTGATAATGCCACACAAACGATCAATGTGGTAAGACTAGACTCCGCCCTATCCTCCCAGTTCACATTCTGGAACCACACTGGCAAAATTACTGCGGAGCTACCGCGGGAAAGGGTAAAAGAAATCATACTCGCAGAGGAAAATTCGCTGAACAATATTTACGCCTTATTTGAAACCATCAAAGCAGAAGAGCAACGCTTACTGGCCGTCCGCGAGACGGAACTAGCCAGACGAAATACCCTTACCCGCACCGTGATCATAGGCGGTATCAGCGTACTCATGGTTGTGGTATTGATACTGGTGAATGCCGTGATCATAACGCTGAAAAGCCGTATCCGTGCCGGCAACAAACTGCATCTCAGTTTACAGGACATGGAAAAAGTAAATGCAGTGGCAGAAGAACGGAACTGGGTACTTACAGGTGTTGCAGTTGTCAACGAAAAAATTCAATCCATTGATGGGCAGAGTAACCTGAGCCAGGATATCATACAGGCTGTTGTCAATTACATTGAAGTACCTGCGGGTGCCATTTACCTGGCCGATGAGGACCAGAAGACGCTTCGTATGACCGGTGCCGTCGCGGTTTCCGCTTCGGCAAAAAATGAATTTGAAGTGGGTGTAGGCATTGTGGGTAATGCAGCACTCAAAAGGGAGATATCCATCACCCGTAACATACCGTCGGATTACTGGAAGATTGAATCTGCTACGGGCACAACCAGCGGCAAGGGGGAGATCGCATGCATCCCACTCTGGGTAGCTGAAAACCTGAAAGGGGTAATAGAACTGGGTAGCCTCGATGCTTTTTTGCCGAAACAGTTGCAGCTATTGGAAGCGGTAAGTAATAGCCTGGCTACGTCTATTCATACCCGCCAGTCCCGCACCAAAATAAACAACCTGCTGGAACAGGTGCAGGAGCAGAAAGAAGCCATGCTTAGCCAGCAGGAAGAACTCCGCCAGACCAATGAGGAACTCAGCAGGCAAACAGAAGAATTGCAGGCATCTGAGGAGGAATTAAAAACGCAGGAAGAAGAACTCCGTCAGATCAATACAGAACTGGTAGAGAAAAACGATACGGTTGAAAATGCGCGCCAGGCATTGCTACTGAAAGCAAAAGAGCTGGAAGCAACCAGCAAATACAAATCAGAGTTTCTCGCCAATATGTCGCATGAACTGCGCACACCGCTGAACAGCGTGTTGATACTGGCCAAACTGCTTTCAGACAACAATCCCAAGAACCTTACGCCCAAACAGATAGAATACGCAAAGATCATTCACAAATCAGGTACCGACCTGCTGCAACTCATCAATGATATTCTTGACCTGTCTAAAATTGAGGCCGGCAAAGTGGAGCTGATGGTAGACAATGTTTCTATCGACAACATTGCCCATGACCTTACCCAATTGTTTTCGGTAGTTGCTTCAGAAAAAGATATCGATTACCGCACCATACTGGGTTCAGGTCTGCCCGCAGTACTCCGAACCGATAAGCAACGAGTGGAACAGGTGCTGAAAAATCTATTGTCCAATGCATTTAAGTTTACCCCAAAGGGCGGTACCGTTACAATTAGTTTTGAACCAAGGGAAATGCCGGATCAGCGGCGTGTGGCGATAAGTGTTACCGATACCGGCATTGGCATTTCCCCCGCAAAGCAGCAGTTGATATTTGAAGCTTTCCAGCAGGCCGATGGATCTACCAGCCGTCAATATGGTGGAACCGGCCTTGGACTTTCCATCAGTAAAGAGCTGGTGAGGTTGCTGGGTGGAGAAATAGAGGTAAAGAGTGATGAAGGAAAAGGCAGCACATTTACCATTGTACTTCCCTATGAAATAGCGGTTGAAAAACCGCAGGCGGATAAAACCGAGGGCTTTATGCCACAGGTATCACTTGAAAACGTAACAGAGCAGGACAAAGTAGAGGACGATCGAAGCAACACAGCACAGGCTGGTAAACTGATATTGATCATTGAAGATGATGAGCACTTTGCCACTATCCTGAAAGATTTTGCGAGGGACAAAGGCTACAAGGCCATTGTGGCACTTAAAGGCGACGAGGGACTGCTGTACGCCCGCCGCTACCAGCCAGATGCCATTATACTGGATATACAACTTCCGGTGATTGATGGCTGGTCGCTTCTGAAAATCATAAAAGCAGACGACGAACTGAAAAATATTCCCGTGCATATCATCTCTGCCTTTGATGACAGCCGTTTACATTCTGCCGGGGTACTGGCCTATGTAAAAAAACCGATTGACCGCGAAGGGCTCGAAAAAGCATTTACCACCATCAATGCTTACCTCACCGAGCACCTGAAAAAAGTGCTGATCATTTCATCAACGCATTTTAAAGATGAGAGTTTGAAACAAATGTTCCAGGAGAAACACCATGATACTTCTTTTGAGCAGGTAGCTACCGTTGAAGAAGCGAAGAAAAAAGTAGAACAGGAAAAATACGCCTGCCTGATAGCAGATATAGGAACAAATGTTGAAGATGGCATGCGTGACCTGCAACTGATCCAGAAAGAATTACACGATCACCATATCCCCGTGATCATATACCTGGATACCGATATTTCATCAGCGGATGAAATGCAACTGAAAAAAATATCTGATGTCATCGTTCGCAATTCTCCATCTGTAAACAGCCGGTTGAAAGATGAACTGGAACTGTTCCTCTTCCGGGTGCAGGAAGGCGAGCAGCCGCAGGATAGAAAAACTTACCCCGCACAACTGAATGATGCCGGACTTGCCGGAAAAAAAGTTCTCGTTGTAGACGATGATATGCGCAATGTATTTGCATTGAGCAATGCCCTGGAGATGCAGGAGATGGAAGTTGTTGCGGCCTCTGACGGAAAAGAATCCCTGCAAATAATGCGCAATGATCCTGGTATTGACATCGTGCTAATGGATATCATGATGCCGGAAATGGATGGCTATGAAGCGATACAAAGAATAAGAAAAGATTTACAAATGAATGAGGTACCCATCATCGCATTAACCGCGAAAGCCATGGCGGGAGACCGGGAGAAATGCATTGAGGCGGGAGCGTCTGATTATATTACCAAACCAGTGGATACGCAGAAACTTTTATCGCTAATGCGTGTGTGGCTCTCAAGATAACTATGGAAAAAACCGACCTCGTAACTACAAAAGATCTGTCTGAAATACTGGACGTGATATTGCACCGCTATGGGTATGATTTCAGGGGGTATGCCAAAGGATCGCTGCTGCGGCGCACCAACCGTTTTGCAGTTGAAATACAGGCTGCATCTGCCTATGAACTGAAATATACATTGGTAAACAATGAAATGGTATTCAGGCATTTTCTGCAGGAAGTAACCGTGAATGTTACTGAATTGTTCCGTGACCCGATGTATTACAAAGTGATGCGTGAAAAAGTACTGCCAGTGCTGGCCTCCTACCCTATTATCAAGATCTGGCACGCAGGATGCTCCAGCGGAGAGGAAGTGTTTTCAACCTGTATCCTGCTTCATGAAGCGGGATTGCTGAAACGTGCGCGCATTTATGCTACGGACATCAATCCATCCAACCTCGACAAGGCGAAGAGTGGGATACTCCCGCTCCGTCACATGAAAGAATATACGTCCAATTACCAGCAGTCGGGCGGAAAACAGGATTTTGCAGATTATTATACGGCAAGGTATGACCATGCTATCATACACGAAGAACTGCGCAGTGGTATTGTGTTCTCACAGCATAACCTGGTATCCGATAATGTGTTCAATGAGTTTCAACTGGTGTGCTGCAGAAATGTAATGATCTACTTCAACAAGCAGTTGCAGGACCGTGTGCTGCAACTATTCTATGAAAGTTTATCGTCTCTTGGCTTTCTTGCGCTGGGTTTGAAAGAAACGCTGCAATTCAGCGGCATCTATGATAAATTTGAAGCCACTCACCCCACCGCCAAAATTTATCGCCGAAAAGATTAATTATGAATGCAGCAGCAACCAATGTGGTTATTATCGGCGGATCAGCAGGTTGCCTGGATGTAGTTGTGCAGATACTGCAGTTATTGCCAGAAAATTTTGAAGCATCTGTGGTACTGGTCATTCACAGGATGAAAAACACCCAAAGCAAACTCGATAAAATGCTGGGAAGGAAAACGGGTCGCAAATTTATTGCTGAGCCCGAGGACAAGGAACCCATTCGCGCTGGTATGGTTTACCTGGCGCCGCAGAATTACCACCTGCTGGCCGAGGATGATCATACGTTCAGCCTGGACTATTCAGAGCCGGTAAATTACAGCCGCCCCTCCATTGATCTTAGTTTTGAGAGTTTTGCCAGCATCTATGGAAAAAAAATTGTAGCCGTTGTGCTGAGCGGAGCAAACAAAGACGGGGCGGCTGGCCTTCAGAAAGTAATTGACGGCGGTGGTTTGGCAGTGATTCAATGCCCGGAAACGGCTGAATACCCGGCCATGCCCAGGGCAGCGGTCAGCCTTAATAGTACCGCCATCATAAGCAAGCCCGAAGAAATCGTAGATTGTATATTACAAAACTTATAAAAGCCAGGTACTTTCCATGCAAACCTCCCCCACAAACCAGGAATTTGTCATACTGCTGGTAGATGACAGACCCGAAAACCTGTTATCGCTTGAAGAGATACTTACACGCGAGGGTAGACGGTTTATCACCGCGGCCTCCGGCAACGAGGCGCTGAAACAGGTGCTGAAGAACGAAGACATCGGGCTAATTATGCTGGATGTGCAAATGCCCGATATGGATGGGTTTGAAGTGGCGCATATTTTAAAAGCAAATTCCCGTACAAAAGATATCGCCATCATTTTTGTAACCGCCATCAATAATGATGAACAATATGTGTTGAAAGGGTTTGCAGAGGGTGCTGTGGACTACCTGCACAAACCGCTTGATGTAAATATAACCAGAGCGAAAGTAAATGTTTTTGAACGATTGTATTTTACGCAGTATAACCTTGCCCAGAGTCTTTCGGAAGTGGAACGGATCAACAAACAACTGGAGCGGTTTGTATTTATTGTATCACACGATCTGAAATCACCACTTGCTTCTATCAGTATGCTGGCTGAGCTGTTGCGCACCGATGAGCGGGTGACCAATATGCCTGAAATTTCGGAGAACATCAGCATCATAGCCCATGCGGCCAATAAATTATCGGAGATGATCCGCTCGATACTGGAATATTCACGTAAAAGTTACTATGAGCAAACCGTAGAGGAGGTGAGCAGTTACCGGCTTGTATCCGAGATCGTAGAATTATTATTTCTTCCCAAACACTTTAAGGTCAAAATTAACCAGGACCTGCCGGTACTTAGTACCAAAAAAATAAAATTACAGCAGGTTTTACAGAACCTGATCTCCAATGCGGTAAAATACCACGACAAGCAGGAAGCCTGTATTGAAATAGGCGCAACCGATAAAGGTAAATGGTATGAATTCTTTGTCAAAGACAATGGACCCGGTATATCCAAACGCGATCATGCAAGAATCTTCCACGTGTTTGAAGTAACGGATAATGAAACGCATAAAGACAGCAGTACCGGTGTGGGACTTTACCTCCTGAAAGTACTGGTTGAGGAGCAGGGTGGTAAGATCTGTGTAGAATCCACCCCTGGCAACGGCAGTACTTTTTATTTTGAATGGCAGAAACAAATGCCTGGTTAAACTTTTGGAAAGTTGTAAACTTTCCAAAAGTTAGTTGCGCATCAGGCCATGTTCCGGGTACGGATAAATTTTTCCCTCACTTCTTCTATTCGGCCCAGGTTCATGGGTGCGGGTATACAATCGAGCACCACACTGCCGTATTTTGCCAAACGCTTCATGTCCGCATCATCCAGTTGCGCTGAAATAATGGCCACTTTTACACCGGGAAAACGGGAAGCATATTTCTGCGAGAAAATTTCAAGAAAATCCCATCCGCTCATGCCGGGCATGTACAGGTCGAGAAAAATAAATTCCGGCAATGCTTTTGCAGCGTTTTCCTTGCTTGAATCATCGTCAAAATAAGCCAGGGCAGCCTGGCCATCGGTAGCGGTGAGTGTTTCGCTGGCAAATTGTGCCTTGCTGATTATCTTAGACGCTACCATCAGGGAGATTGCGTCGTCATTTACCACGAGTGCTTTGTTTATCATAGCTGTTTGTTTTAAAAGGGTTTGAGAGTTGGATTAATTGTTGCGTTGCAGACTGTACATATAGTTTCCTGCTTCACTAAGATTGAGTGCAATAGTATAGTTACCTGCGGTTACTACCTGGATAGCATCGCCTTTGGCGGAAGGCACACCGATGGGATCATTTACACTGTGTCCCAGGCTGATGGCTTCTGTTCCGTTGGCATTGATACGAAAACTGCCTTTCTGAAGATTGGCAGTGATATGCCAGGATACGCCTTTCTGGTCGCGTTTCATTTCAACCACATTTCCTTCTGCGGCAATGGCACTGCCGTTTAATTCCCATTTACGTATCCTGGTATACGACCAGGTATTGGTATTCATATTTACTTTAAACTGGTACACGCCTGAACCTCCAAAAACGGAGAACACATTACCGCCAAATCCAAATTTATCTGAGCCGATATAATGATAGGTAAACTTCGGATCCCACTCTATCGCTGCTTTCACCATTAAGAACTGGGCATAGGGATGGTTAAAATCAATATATCCTTCGTACTCGCCGTTGTTAGCAGCAGAAACCACCTTTGGCGCGCAGGGCAATATCCATTGCTGGTAGTTACCCGGTATCCGTATTACCTGCATGGGTTCATACGAAATATGCTCCTGGTATGGCGTTACCTCCAGCGCGATCACTTCTGAATAAATGGTAGTGTTGCCTGCGGCAGGATAAGTAGCTTTCACGCGCAAATCGATCATGGAAGCTTTACCGGGCTCCAGTATCCTGCGCATGGCGCTGTTAAAATCCTTCACATTAAAATGAATAGAGGGCAATACTGAAGTGCCAACTACCACCGCATCTGCAAAACCGGTTCCTCTCACGGCTGCTTCTACTGTATAAGAACCCTGTTCATTATGCCTGCCCGGACCGCCGGACCAGGTCATGGTAAATGCCTGGTTGCCCGCGTTGCCCTGCAGTAATACCAGCCTCGAAACAGACAATTGCAAAACCAGCGGCTGCGCAGCGGGCATGATGAATTGTGAATGCGCCGCCGGAACGTCCATAGTTTTTTGGCAGGAAAAAATAGAGACCAAAGCCAAAGCAAGAACGAATGTTTTTGACAACCTGGAAAAAGTTGATTTGCTGATGTGTGATTCCTGCGTTCTCATAGCTAATTATTTTCGGTAAGCTGAAATAATTGTTTCGTTTGACTATACAAACTGACAAAGTTTTCAGGCGATGCCCAATAGCGCCAATTGTGAAAAAACAGTAGATATGGCGGTGAAAAAAAAGTAACAGCAAAGGGCAACTGAGGTTAATAGTATCTGGCTAAAAGAAGTCACAAAATGAAAGGGGTGTTTGTAGTGATTTATCTATCCTCCGGCGGAAGACGCATGGGTAGGCATGAAATACATTAACCGATCATCCGTTCGTCATTCAGCAACATGGTACCACAACCAAAAAAAACCGTTCATGTACATGAACGGTTAAGGGGATGCCAACCATTTTTTACGAATAGATCAGGGGCGCGGCTGGGGAAGCTTCACTTCAAAACTTGCCCCTTCACCCGGTGTGGACCGGATATGAAAAGAGCCTTGCATTCCTTCTACCAGGTGTTTGATAAGGGGCAGGCCAAACCCGTAGCCCTGTTCCCCGCGAGTACCATCTGTGGAGGACGATGTACCCTCCATAATTTGCCTGATGGCATTTTCATCCAGGCCGATACCGGAATCCGTAACCCTGATCGTAAGCAGGTTCTGCAACTTCCCAGTTGCATATTCCAGGTCAACCATAACTTTTCCGTTGGCAGGTGTGAATTTCATCGCATTGGAAATAAGGTTACCGGCTATCTGCAGTAGTTTGTGTTTGGGGAATGCAGCATCCTTGCTGGCGGCATCAACATTAACCTGAAACCGGATGTTTTTGTTTATGGCCTGTGGGGTATATAATTTTTCAAGTTTACTTTTAAAAATCGGGAGCGTGTATTCGTTTGACCTGGGCTCGGAGCCGTTCACCCCATTCTTTTTTTCGGTACTCAAAATATCGTCTGCCAGTTCCAGTAACGAATTGCCGCTTTTGTGTATCAGGTTGATGAATTCTAATACTTCATCCATCTTATTCTCATCTCCCTGCTCACTGATGATCTGCGCTAATCCAATGATACCCCCTATGGGTCCGCGTATATCATGTGCCACTTTTCGTTGTGCTTCCGTGGACTCCCTTACTTTGGCACGCAACTGCTGGATAACCCGGAAAGTGGTTAGCCGGTTGACGATTTCATCTGCGATGATCCTGAGAAGCTCCACTTTTTCGGGGCTGATCTCCTTCCCTATCTTGTCCATCACGCAAAGCGCACCCAGGTTGAGGCCATCGGGCGTTTGAAGGGGTACGCCAAAATAATACCGCAGCTTTGGCTCATCCTTCACGTAAAATTTATCGTGGAAACGGGGATCAGCGGCAAGGTCCTTTACTTCAAACTGGGCATCTTTTGCAACAATTGTGAACTGGCATACAGAATCTTCCCTCGGCATTTGCTCAATGGGTAAGCCATAATTGGAAACACTCCATTGTGTGAATGAATCAATAAGGTTAACCAACGAGATCGATGTACCGGCTACTTTGGCGGCGAGTTTGGTAAGGTCCTTAAAATTATCCTGCAGGCTGGAATAGTCGAGATCAAATTCTGACAACTCGATTACCCGCTCCATTTCATTGGCGGGGATGGGGGTGGTACTGGTCATTTGTTCAACATCAGATAATTGGTTAAAAACGGGATTAAATAAGTTTGCTATCCACCGCGTATTTAATCAGCTCCATATTATTCTGGAAGCCCATTTTTTCAAAAATGCGGGACCGGAAGGTACTGATGGTATTGGTACTTAGGATAAGTTGTTTAGCTATGTCGGATATCGATTTTCCTGAAGCGAGCAATTTGAATACCTCAAACTCCCTGTCAGATAAATTCTCCACGGAGCGCGAATTGGTGCCATGTTCAAAAGCATCTGCCAGCGCATCTGCCACATCAGGACTCAGGTATTTTTTGCCAGACAGCACCTGGTTCACCGCTTTAACCAGTTCCAGGGTGGCCGCACCTTTTGTGAGGTATCCTGAGGCTCCGGCTTTGATCGCCCTTACGGCATACTGGTCGGGCGCATGCATACTTAAAATAATAACAGGCGTACCGGGCGAATGTTCCTTGATCTGTTTAATGGCCTCCAAGCCCGAATCGCCCGGGGGCATGGAAATATCACAGATGATGACATCCCATTTTTGTTTCAGCACCAGTTTTATCAGATCAACCGAGTCTGATACATCGGTAATCTGCGCAAAGGGGTAAGCTTCTGTAAGTAACATCTTGATCCCCTCCCGAACGATGGTGTGGTCATCTGCGATTAAGACTTTCATGTGATCTGTTTTAATGCGTCAAGAAGGACTGAGAAAGTTCGACGGGATGAGCAGCTTTCCTCCTTTAAATTAAGAATAATAATTGGATTTTAAATGTTGCAAAGGGGGATAAAAATCAAAAATACAAAAAAAACGGCGTTGGTGCATTTTTGTGCCCCGATGAGAGGTATCCATTGATTCGCCCATACCATAAACCCGAGAAAACCGGTATGCGATTTAGGGGATACCGGTTACTTACTGAGAGTGAACAGGTTCCGCAGGCACCCGCCCCTTCAATTTATGTCTTTCTTTTTTTGGCTCCACTTTATCGGCGGCTGGCATACTTTCCGTCATGGCAATAACAAATCCATCTATGCGCTCAAGCCTTCCATCAGCATCCTGGCAGGGCACTTCCCTCGTTTCTATCCAAATGGTTTTACCATGGTTGTTGATGATACGATACATACTGGACACTGTTTTTCCTGAATACAGACCGGACAACGCATTTTCAGTGACAGTGTGATCATCCGGATGAATCATTGTTCTCCAAAGTCCATGACGTGCCAGGAATTGTGTGGCAGAATAGCCAAATATGTGCCTGCAGCTATCGGAGATCGTAAGGAAACGTAGTGAACACATATCCAGTGAAAAACATACCGCTCCCGGCAATGCTGAGATGTCCCTTTGAGGATCGGGTACTTGCCCAACAGAATGGTACAGGACACTGGCAGAAATGCGTTGACGTGAAAGTCTATTCATTATAAAATTATTCAGCGTGCCAAAGGGAGCATTTATTCGGAAAACCGCGTGTAGATGCATTACCCTACTTTATGTAGGCGTCAGACCACAAAAAAGGTTGATCGTGTGGGGTTAACGGGGTATTGCTACAGATATACTGGTACCTTTTCCGGGTTTGCTGTCTATGGTGAGTTTTCCATTCAGCGATGCGGCACGTTCACGCAACCCAATCAAACCCAGCGTGTTCTTTCGCAATGAATCATCAAAGCCGGTTCCATTGTCTGTGATTACCAGGTAACGCTGACTGCCATCTTCACGCGTGGTAACGGTTACGTTTGTGGCCTGGGCATGCCGCATCACATTGGTCAGTGATTCCTGCGTAATACGGAAAAACTCCGTTTGTACAGGCTTAGGTAAGTCAGTGTCATCAAAACCGGCATCAAAAATGCAGGGTATGCCGTTTAGATTCTGGAATTCTGTACAATGCCATTTCAGCGCGGCGTTCAAACCAAAATCATCCAGTACACTTGGGCGCAGGCTTGAAGCGATCTGCCTGATGGAACTGATGAGTATTTGAATGGTTTTATTGGCATGGTCAATTCGTTTACGGGCGTTATCTTCCAAACCTGGAATCCGCAGGTTGAGCCAGTCAATATCTATTTTCAGCGCCGATGCAAGCTGGCCAAGTTCATCATGCACTTCCCTTGCTATGAATTTGCGTTCATCTTCACGCACCCCCTG
>JANPIE010000124.1:0-2535 GCA_031424835.1 Chitinophagaceae bacterium | reverse complement strand
TTGCCCATGTGTGTTTTCCATTCCAGTGTAGCAGAAAGATTTGTGCTGAGCAACAAGTAGCCATTATGGGAATACTGTATGGTATATTCATCGCCTGCATTGCTGAATATTTTTTCTCCGTGCATATACCTTGTGCTAAGGGAAATGTGGTTGCCGGGATTGATTCGCCAGTCGTACCGTGCCACAATCCTTTCTGCATTTACCTGTTCAGACCTGCTGAGAAAATTTCCCGGATCGTAGTGCTGGTTTGAACGTAAACTGTTGCGGAGAATGGAAAATACATTTTCATCCCGCGTATCGCCTGAATACCTGCTGAACAAATAGGGCTGCGTAAAGTTTTCACGCTGCATTTCCATGTTGACAAAATAGAAACATATATTTTTCTTTACCGCACCCTGCACGCGAAGGCCATAGATATTGCGGTAATATTCCGTAGGTGCCGCATCAGCTTCGCTGGTTCCCATGAGCTTCCGGTTGCTGAAAAAATGATACACCGATGCCTGCGTCCTGTTGGTTCCTGATCTCGTAACCGCATTGATACCCGCGCCCGTAAAATTTCCAAGTGATGCATCATAGGGTGATACGCTTACCTGCAACTGTTCAATGGCGTCTGCGGATAATATGGATATGCCTGCCTGTCCTCCGTTTGTTCCGGATGCAGCAAGCCCGAATACATCGTTGTTAACCGCGCCATCTACATAAAAAGCATTGAACCTGTTGTTCTGTCCCGCAAAAGAAACCGCGCCCTCATTGCCTGCAAGTATCCTTGCCTGCCTGGCGCTGTGCAAATAGTCATAAAGATTGCGGCCAACAGCACTCACTTGTTCTATTTTTTCCTTATCCATGATGATGTCTATTCCGTTTCTTCCCACCGGAATACTGCGTATTCCCTTCACGGTTACCTGTTGCAGCTTCAGTTCCGCAGGCGTTAAAAAAAGATCTGTTATGGTTTCTTCCCCCAGGCCCACGGAGATGTCCGTTTTTTTTTCCTTGAAATAGCTGAGAAAAGATGCTTCCAGTGTGAAGGGTCCTCCGGGCGATAAATTGTCGATGCGAAATATTCCCTGGCGGTTGGTTAGCGTGAAAACAGCGCTGCCCGTAGGTTCATGCATAAGTTTGATGACAGCACCCGAGAGCCGTTCACCTGTGATGGTGCGGATGATGCCGCTGATACTACCTGTAGTGGTCTGTGTGAAAGCGGCATGGCTGCACGTTACCAAAAAGAGGGTTACCACCACATAAATTCTGGTTGCCATTACTTTATCGATTTGTAAGGCTAAGAAAGCACAGAACCCTGTGTTACTAACAGGTATTATCCGCAAAAAACTACCGTGTAATCATTTGCGTTATTGGTAAAAAAACGGGTGCCTGCCCTAATTGTAGCCGCCCCTTTGTAATTTTGGTGCATAACCACAGATTATGTTAGACAGGATTGAAGACGCGATTGAAGACATTCGCAACGGTAAAATGGTGATCGTTGTGGATGATGAGGATCGCGAAAATGAGGGTGATTTTATCATTGCGGCACAACATACCACTCCGGAGACAATCAACTTTATGAGTAAGGAGGCACGTGGACTGATATGTGCCGCACTAACGGAAGAACGCTGCGCACAACTGGAGCTGGCGCCGATGGTAAGTTCCAACACTTCTTTGCATGAAACGGCATTTACGGTTTCGGTTGACCTGATTGGCCAGGGAACAACAACAGGTATTTCTGCACAGGACAGGGCCAAGACGGTGCAGGCGCTGATCAATCCGGAAACCCGTGCTTCTGACCTTGGCAGACCGGGTCATATATTCCCCCTGAAAGCCAAGGCAGGCGGCGTACTACGCAGAACAGGGCATACAGAAGCAGCGGTGGATCTTGCCCGCTTGGCGGGATTGCAGCCTGCGGGTGTGCTGGTGGAAGTAATGAATGAAGATGGCACCATGGCCAGGCTACCTGAGTTACTTGAAATAGCGGGGAAGTTTAACCTTCGAATTGTTTCCATCAAGGACCTGATTGATTACCGCCTGAAATCAGATTCACTTATTGAAGAACTCGTGCGCGTGGATATGCCCACCCGGTATGGGCATTTTAAGCTGGCGGCATTTAAAGAAAAAATCAGTGGTGCAGAGCACCTTGCACTGATCAAGGGAAGCTGGAAAAAAGACGAAGCTGTGCTTACACGTGTACACAGCAGTTGCTTTACAGGCGATATACTGGGCAGTTTCCGTTGCGACTGCGGGGAGCAGTTACACCATGCCATGGAGATGGTGGAACGGGAAGGAAAGGGCCTGATACTTTATATGAACCAGGAAGGAAGAGGAATTGGACTGATCAACAAATTGAAAGCGTATAAACTGCAGGAAGCCGGCATGGACACGGTAGAAGCCAACCTTCACCTGGGCTTCGGCATGGATGAAAGAGATTATGGGGTAGGCGCGCAGATTTTGCGTTCATTGGGCGCTACCAAATTGAAACTGATGAGCAACAATCCGCGCAAACGCGCCGGTTTAAAAGGATACGGCCTCGAGATCATTGAGATAGTT
>JANPIE010000123.1:0-17688 GCA_031424835.1 Chitinophagaceae bacterium | reverse complement strand
AAGCGCTTTCCCGCTACGAAGATCAGGCGGAAACGGAATCGTGAGACGTGAGGCGTGAGGCGTGAGACGTGAGGCGTGAGAACCCTGCTAATTCAAACTACCCACTCACGTCTCACGATTGACGTCTCACGATAGACATCTCTCGTTTGACATCTCACTTTTCACCTTTCACTTCTCCCCACTTACTTCTTCCCACTCACGTCTCACGTCTCACGCCTCACGCCTCACGTCTCACGCCTCACGTCTCACGCCTCACGTCTCACGCCTCACGCCTCACGTCTCACGTCTCACGTCTCACGCCTCACGTCACACGCCACACGCCTCACGTCTCACGATTCCGTTTCCGCCTTATCTTCGTAGCATGAAAGCGCTTATTTATAAATCCACGGGCAGCTGGTATGTTGCCAGGGGGGAAGATCGGGTGTTTTATAATGCGCGTATCAAAGGTATTTTTAAGATCGATGGGATCAGTTCCACTAACCCCATAGCGGTTGGTGATGAAGTGGACATGGAATTGGAAGATGTACAGGAGGAGTCAGCCGTTATACATGCAATACATGACCGGCGGAATTATGTGGCGCGTGTTTCACCCCATAATAAAAGGCAACACCATATTATCGCGTCTAACCTGGATCAAAGCATTCTTATTGCCACGTTAAGGGATCCCAAAACTTCACAGGGTTTTATGGACAGGTTCCTTGTTTCCTGCGAATCGTATCATATACCCGCAACCATTGTATTCAACAAGGCGGATATCTATCGCAAAAAGGAGATGGAAAAATTTTCTTTGGTAAGAGATATCTACGAGTCGATAGGATACAAAGTGATCCTCACAAGTATACTGGAGGGTAGGGGTATAGAAGAAGTAAAAGCATTGTTGAAAGACAAGACCACTTTGCTAAGCGGGCACAGTGGTGTGGGCAAATCTACTTTTATCAACGCGGTGTTTCCCGGGTTTGAACTGCGCACGCAGGAGGTAAGCGACTGGAGCGGAAAAGGAATGCATACCACCACTTTTGCAGAAATGTTCGACCTTGATATGGGTGGCAGAATCATTGATACGCCCGGTTTGCGGGAACTTGGGATTGTGGATATCAGCAAGCAGGAATTGGCGCAATACTTTCCGGAGATGCGGGCTTTGATGAATGATTGCCAGTTCAATAACTGTATGCACATTAATGAGCCCGGCTGCGCTGTTAAAGCGGCTGTGTCAACAGGTACGGTTTCAGTTGACCGCTATGCAAGTTACCTTACCATACTGGATACCATTGAGGAATTTAAATATTAAGGAGTTTGCTGCCGCTTACCGGAACCATTGCCTCCCAGCCCGCTCCGTCAGAAAAAAGGGTTCGCTTCGGAAAGCCCATTTGCGAAAATGGGTTTCACCGGATTAGTTATCTGGGGCAGTCATTGGAGTCTTTGAACCACTCTGCATATTTAATATAGTTGTGCGCAATGCGGTTTATCTCACCATGGATCAGGTCCTCTGAAACATTTTTAATTTTTTTTGCGGGTACACCACCGTAAATGGTGCCCGCTTCTACCACGGTACCTTCCAGCACCACCGCACCTGCGGCAATAATGGCATTGTTGTGCACCACACACCTGTCCATGATGATGGATCCCATGCCCACCAGCACATTATCGTGTATGGTGCAGCCATGCACGATCGCGTTATGCCCGATAGAAACATTATTACCTATCTCAGTAGGATTTTTCTGGTAAGTGCAATGGATGATGGCGCCATCCTGCACATTTACAGCATTACCCATTTTTATATAATGGACATCGCCCCGCACCACCGCGTTAAACCAAATACTGCAATCATCTCCCATAACAACATCACCGATAATAGTGGCATTGGAAGCTACAAAACAGTTGTTGCCGAATTGCGGGGTCTTTCCAAGCAGGGAGAGTATTGTTGCCATAAATAAGCGAATTTCGTATTCCGAATGTCGAGTATTAATTTGGGAAACCGAAAAAAGATGAGTGGAATTTCAAACAGGCAGTTATTTCTGCAACACATGGCGCAGACCTCTGCAGCACCTATAGGCATTGAGATGGCCAGGGCAGCGGGTATACATTTATGGGATGTGGACGACAAGCGTTATACAGATCTCATCTCGGGATTCAGCGTCTGCAATATTGGTCATAGCCATCCCTCGGTGGTGAAAGCCGTGCAGGACCAGGCTGCCCAGTATATGCACCTGATTGTATATGGTGAGTTTATTGAATCGCCACAGACCGAATTCGCAAAACTCCTTACAGATCACTTACCCGGCTCTCTCAATTGCGTGTACTTTACCAATAGCGGCGCAGAAGCTACGGAGGGCGCCATGAAACTTGCCAAGCGCATTACCGGCCGCTCAAAGATCATTGCATTTAATCAATCATACCATGGAAGTACACAGGGCGCGTTAAGTCTGATGGGCGATGAATACTGGCGCAATGCTTTTCGTCCTCTCTTACCGGGAATCCATCATTGTCCGTACAATGAGCCGGAAGTAGTGGGGTTGATTGATTCCGAAACCGCCTGTGTTATCCTCGAAACGGTACAGGCAGAAAGCGGTATAGTTGCGCCTTCCGTGGAATGGATACAGGCCATCCGGAAAAAATGCGATGAACATTGCGTATTGCTCGTGCTGGATGAAATCCAGGCAGGATTTGGCAGGACGGGCAGTTTATGGGCATTCGAACAGTATGGTGTGGTGCCGGATATTCTTTTACTGGGCAAAGCCCTGGGCGGCGGCATGCCCCTGGGGGCTTTTATTGCTGACAGAAAACTCATGAATAGTTTATCACATGATCCTGTGCTGGGCCATATCACTACTTTTGGGGGTCATCCGGTATCCTGCGCTGCGGGTAAAGCAGCAATGGAAGTTTTACTGGCAGGAAATTTTATCGCTGACGTAAACCGGAAAGAAAAGATTTTAGTTAATGCACTCATTCATCCGGCAATCATTTCCCTACATCATTGTGGCTTATGGATGTCATTGCAGTTTGCTACCCCTGATATCAACCAGCAGATAGTACACCAGTGTATAGAGAATGGATTGATCACTGACTGGTTCATCTTCGCCCCCGACCGCCTGCGAATAGCCCCACCGCTGATTATCACCGATGAAGAACTTCTTGAAGCCTGTTCCATTATCCTGCAAAGCATTGCTCAGGTTGTGGAGGAAGGGAGAAAGGGAAGTGAGGGGTTAGCTGTTAGCTGTTAGGTTGGGGTGAGCAAGTTCACTATTTCCTTTCACCTTTCACTTTTCACCCTTTCACCTTTCACTTCCCGCCATTCACTTCTCCTACTTACACGGGGTACGCCTGCAATACTGGCTGTATAATTTTTCGTATACGGGGATGATATTACTGATATCAAAACGGCAGGCCTGTTTGTAGGCGGCTTCCTTCATTAGGTTCAGTTTTGCATCGTCGTTTAAGAGTTCGATGGCATACCGGCTCATGGCTGCCACATCGCCCACGTCAGCCATAAAACCGGTTTCATTGTGAATATTGATTTCTGCAAGTCCGCCCGCATTGGTGCTGATCACCACGACTTTAGCGGCCATGGCTTCCAGTCCGGCGAGACCGAAGCTTTCATATTCAGAGGGCAGAAGAAAAACATCGCTTACTGCAAGGATATCTTCCATCTGTTCCTGTTTTCCAAGGAACCGTACATCTTCATCCACTCCTAAATTCCTCGCAAGTTCTTCCATCGCGGGGCGTTCGGGGCCATCGCCCACCATCAATAATTTGGCCGGCATTTCTTTGCGTACGGCAGCAAAAACCTTTATCACATCATCCACCCTTTTTACTTTCCTGAAATTGGATGCGTGTACAAGAATCTTTTCATTGTTGGGCGCGATCACCTTCCGGAATGCGTCGATAGGTTTCTTGTTGAACCGGTTTACGTCCACAAAATTGTAAATCACCTGTATATCTTTATGAATAGCAAATGATTTATAGGTTTCATCTTTCAGGTTTTGTGAAACCGCCGTGATGGCATCACTTTCATTGATGGAAAAAGTAACCACAGGTTCATAGGTTTTATCACGTCCCACCAAAGTGATATCTGTTCCATGAAGGGTGGTGATCACGGGTACATCCCTGCCAATCTTTTGCTTCACAATCTGTTTAGCCATATAAGCGGCCGACGCGTGTGGAATGGCATAATGTACGTGCAGCAGGTCAAGGTCATAATTCATGATCACATCCACCATGGTGCTGGCAAGAGCTACTTCATAGGGTGGATAATCAAACAACGGGTAGGTAGGTACCCTTACTTCGTGGTAAAAAATATTCGCATTGAATACATTCAGTCGTACCGGCTGCTGGTAAGTAATAAAATGCACCTGGTGGCCCTCATCTGCGAGTGCCTTTCCCAGTTCTGTAGCTAATACACCACTCCCGCCAAAAGTTGGGTAACAAACGATCCCTAAACGCATATGAAAACAATTTGTGGTCTGTGGTCTGTTGTCTGTGGTTGGGTTGTCGGGAAAGCCTGCGCTAACTACAGACCAGAGACAACAGACTACAGACCGTTATTTCTTGCAAGTAACAATTATTTCTCCATACCCCCCATTCCGCTCATCCCAGTTGTTTGCACAATACAAATAGTTAACTTTAGCGCTATGAAAAGAATAGCCTGGTTGTTTTTATGGATACCCGTAATGGCTATGGGCCAGCGTACGGATGATTCGGTTACGATCAAAAAAATATCGGATGAAATACTTCGCAACGGCAGGGCCTATGAGTTGCTTTACCAGTTAACCAAGCAGATAGGTGGCAGATTGGCAGGCTCGCCTCAATCGGTAAGGGCCGAGCGCTGGGGTAAGGAAACCATGGAAAAGAATGGTGCGGATAATGTTTACCTGCAGGAGTGTACGGTGCCGCACTGGGTAAGAGGAGGTGTAGACAAGGCCGCGATCATGTCAGTAGACAACCGCAAAACTGCGCGTGCCCTTGATGTGCTGGCACTGGGTAACTCATTGGGAAAGGGCACCATCATCGCGCAGGTACTGGCCGTGGCTGATTTTGATGAGCTGGAGCGTAGAAAGGACGAAGTAAAAGGGAAGATCGTTTATTATAATGCTGGGTTTGATCCAACCAACATCAAGCCCTTTGTGTCTTACGGGCAAACCGGTATCTACCGGAGAGTGGGCCCCAGTCGTGCTGCTAAATATGGTGCCGTAGGCGTTATGATCCGCTCACTCACGGAATCTACTGCCAATGATCCACACACGGGCGGCATGCAATACAACGATTCATTCCCTAAGATCCCGGCGATAGCTGTGGGGCCGCGTGACGCCGATGAAGTTTGGGAGTTGAGCAAAAAATCAACATTCACTATGGCCATGCACACCAATGGCCACTTTCTGCCAGATACCATCGGTCACAATGTGATCGCTGAATTGAAGGGTACGGAATTTCCGGACCAGTATATTACCGTGGGCGGTCACCTGGATAGCTGGGATGTGAATGAAGGGGCACATGATGATGGGGCGGGCGTTGTACACACCATCGAAATCATGCGTGCCCTGAAAGCAATCGGGTATAAACCCAGACATACCATCCGCTTTGTATTATTTGCCAATGAAGAGAACGGTTTGCGGGGCGGAACCAAATATGCGGCAGAAGCAAAAGCCAAAGGCGAAAAACACATTTTTGCACTGGAGAGCGATGCAGGCGGGTTCACACCAAGAGGGTTTTCACTGGGTGTAAATGCACAGCAGTTAGCAAAGATCAAAAGCTGGTTGCCGCTGCTGGCGCCTTATGGCGCAGAAGAAATATCGGAGGATGGTGGTGGCGCTGATATAGGCCCGCTTGCCCGGCAACTAGGCACACCGGTGGCAGAACTGCTGCCTGACCCTCAGCGGTATTTTGATGTGCACCATGCCCGTAGCGACGTATTTGAAAACGTACACAAAAGAGAGCTCTTACTGGGCGCTGTTAATATGGCCGCGCTGATCTATCTAATTGACAAATACGGGCTCTGATATGAGTAAACGAAAAATCATATGGCTGGTTGTTACAGTATTAGTAACGGCGCTTGCGGTATTTATTTACTGGCGATACTATTTCGTATTGGCCGAAGGTACGCAGGCCGGTACTCTTAATATCTTCCAGAAGAAAGGAATGCTTTTCAAGACCTATGAAGGAAAGATTATTTTAAGTGGATTCAGAGCGAATGTGCAGAGTAATGAATTTTCTTTCAGTGTAACCCGCGAAGATGTGGCCCAGCAGTTATTGAAAGTTTCCGGGCGCGAAGTGAATGTACATTACAAACAATATTTCGGTTCACTGCCCTGGAGAGGGATGAAAACCTTTATTGTAGATAGTATTTACGAAGTACGGGGTGTACCCGCCGAGCCGGGCCTGCGACCTAATTAAGGCGCATGCAAAAGAAAAATGGCCAGCCGTTTGTGAAAATCCAACGTTTCCTGTTTCCACTGTTTGATCGTTTTGGTTTGTATGGATTCCGTGACAGCGGTAATATCCACTGCTATACAGAACCTGGTTTCCTCCCGTGCATTGGCAAGGATATCCCTGATGAGCGGGTTATTCCTGTAAGGGGTTTCGATAAATATCTGTGTGCAGTTGTGCGCGTGTGAATAGGATTCCAGTTCTTTAATTTTCTTTTTTCTTTCGAGTGAATCTATCGGTAAATACCCGTGAAACTGGAAACATTGCCCATTCATACCACTGGCCATCAATGCGAGTAAGATAGAACTGGGTCCCACAAGGGGTTTAACGGTAAAACCGTTTACCTGCGCTGCGGCAACCAGTACCTGACCCGGATCAGCAATACCGGGGCAACCGGCTTCACTGATGATCCCTATGTTTTTTCCAGCTTTCAGTAACTGGATGAATGACTGTTTAACTTCTTCTTCGGCTTTGTGAATATTGAACCACTGTTGATCATCGATCACCATTTCTTTCCAGAGCGACTTTACATAACGGCGGGCTGTTCTTTCGTTCTCCACAAAAAAAACCTGACAATCCTTAACCGCGGTGAGAATATACAAAGGGATGGTTTCCCGGGCATCTTCATGCAGGAAAGTGGGGATTAGATATACTGAACCGGGGTTTTGCAGAATAAATTATTTTTCATTCAATTTAAGCGGATACATGCTGAGCGTTGCTGCAACCACAGAATAGGCAGGCGCCAGCACCCAACCAATTACCGGAACAAGGTGCATCAGGTAAAACATCAGGCCATTACCAATAGCCAATCCCTTGTGCGATCCGATAAAGTAAATACTTTCTGCAGCCGTTTTCTTATGCCGCTCCATACTGTAGTCCAGCATAGAAAAACCATAATAATAACATTCAACCAATAATGCCAGGATGGGTGTTAGCCATCCTGCCAAAGGCACCAGGCTTAGCAAAAGAATGGAAAGCGTGTACACGGTTTGCCACAAACTGTTGCGCAGGGCAATCAATATTCCTCTTTTGATATCTTTCAGTAACTGTAATAAACTAAATGGCATTTCCTTGCCTTCGATGATCGCTTCGGTTTTTTCACTCAGGTACGCAAACAGTGGAGAGCCTATAATGAGGAAAAGATATTTGAATAAGGAAAAATAAAACAGCATCAGCAATAACCATAACAACACCCCCCCGATGGTGAACAGGAAGCCAAGAAAGCTGTTATCGATTGCATTCAGCCATTCCCTTAGGCCGGTACTTACTGCAATCCATTCAATAAAATTGCTGGAGGTCTTGCCAAAAAAATAAATACCCACGAGGAAGAGGATCGTATACAGGATACCTGGAATCAGGATCCATTTCCACAGGTTATGTTTTTTTATAAACCGGTGAGCCTGGAAATAAGCTTGTATGGCAATGATCATTTCTTTCAGCACGGCGCAAGGTTTAAAAGAGCGAAGTTAGCACATTCAGTAATTTTGGGGTCATGAAAGCTATAACGCTCCTGCGTTCGCATAAATTGCCCCTGTCATTTTATGAACGCAAAAATGTGTGCACGGTAGCCCGGGATCTGATCGGAAAAATGCTGGTCAGTTCTTTTAACGGCATATTTACCGCGGGAAGGATTGTTGAAACAGAAGCATACAATGGCCCTGCTGACAAAGCCTCGCATGCATGGAATGGCAGGCGTACCGCACGTACAGAGCCTATGTACCATCATGGTGGTGTTGCCTATGTGTATTTCTGTTATGGCATCCATCACCTTTTCAATGTGGTTACCAATCTCGCAGATATTCCGCAGGCTGTGTTGGTAAGAGCTATAGAACCGCTATATGGAATGGATGATATGCTGATGCGTACGGGCAAGAAAAAACCTGATTTCACCCTAACCAGGGGGCCGGGTAACGTATCAAAAGCCTTAGGCATTCACACGTCGCATACCGGAATGAGCCTGCAAAGCAATGAGCTGTTCATTGCCGATGACGGCTTTTCCGTTCCACGCAACCGTATCCTGTCAACACCCAGAATTGGAGTAGACTATGCGGGACAAGACGCCTTGCTACCCTACCGGTTTGTTCTGAAAGATAACCCGTATGTAAGCGGAAAGAAATTGATCTGACGATAGAGTGGTGAATTGGACAAGGTTTGCGCACGCAGCAAAAAAGTTTATTTTCTATGAAAGAGCCATAGTGTAGACTTTAGCAATCGATTCAAAACTGCGGTTTTGCTGAGGAATTAACCCCCTCTACACCCGTATTAATACGCTATTTTTCAAATGGTGTATTATATAGATTGCGTGCAAACGCACAAAAATGGCAAAGCCTGTACAAACCTATCCGACACAGATCGTGGACCGTATTTTCTATGTGCGGAATCAAAAAGTAATGTTTGATTTTGACCTGGCCCAAATGTATGGAGTTGAGACGCGTGCCCTCAAGCAATCAGTTAAAAGGAACAGTGCCCGTTTTCCAAAAGATTTTATGTTTGTGCTGAACAAGGCGGAAGTAGCCGGTATGGTATCACAAAATGTGATACCATCTAAAAGCATGCTGGGTGGTGCCAGGCCAATGGTTTTTACTGAGCAGGGCGTTTCGATGCTTTCAAGTATCTTAAAAAGCCGCCAGGCTATAAAGGTAAATATATTGATCATGCGCGTGTTTGTGCAGATGAGACATTTCCTGGCGGAAAACAAAGTATTGGCAAAGAAAATTCAGGAGCTGGAAAAAAAATACGACAATAACTTTGAGTTGATTTTTGAAGCCATCAAAGGGCTGATACACCAGAAGCAGCAGCCCAGGGAACGAATCGGTTTCCGCAAAGACATAATACCATAAAATGGGGTATCACAATTTGTGATACCCCATATTATGAAAGAGGCCTTCTTTAAAATTTTGGACAGTTCACTGGCCTTTCAGTAGATGGCCTGTGCGTATAGATTAATGAAATCTCAATGCCTCCGCGGTTTAGTGAAGCAGTCTTCAAAGAAGAATAATTATAATCGTAGGTGGCGCCAAAGCGAAAATCATTGAATTCAAGTCCGAGGTAGGGTATAATGGCATCATTAAAACGTACCCAGGTGCCAAAATAAAAACTGGAAGGTTTTTCCATATCAGGATTTGCCGTTAACTGAATTGCGCCGCCCATCACGGTTTGCGAAGCGCCACCCTGCATCATCTGCAATGCACTTACATGCAGAGTGCTGTTGGCCCCTACGGGAAAATATCCGCCTGCATGAAAGGTGGTTCTTGGATTGAGTACGTATTGCGCACCGGTAAACTGCTGCTGCGGCCTGTTGATGTGGTACATGCTCACCCCGAGATAAAAATTATTCCTGTCATTTGTACTGCCATTATATAAAATACCAGCATTCACATCAACATAACTTGATTTAAGTGTTGCTGAGTTGAATACTTCTGAGGTAACACCTGTAAAGCCAGAGCTGGTTAACTGGTCCTCGAATGTGAGGTTGGCCGTATTAATGAGCATATTGGCATATGTTACCTGGAAGCCGGCCCCCAACTGGTGAAATCCATCTTCATCAAGACCTTTGTGATAGGCAGTAGATACAGATGCGTAATTAAATTTTACTGCGCCGTTTGAGCTGTTATCATTGTATCCCACAAAACCCACCCCCCAGTTATCATTGCTGGCGATACGTTGTTGCATTACGTGAAAATCTGCAGACACCGTGGCTGTTGTAAAAGCATTGCTGATAGAGGGCCATTGGTTACGGTAATTTCCTGCTATCCTGTAGGTACCATTGAATTTACCCGTGAGCGCCGGATTGAGGCTGAGTGGTGAAGCAAAAAACTGCGAAAAATGAGGATCCTGGGCCGAGAGAGTACCCAGCACAAGGCATAAGCAGCCAGTGAGTATATGTTTGCGCCTAAACATCAGAACATCGAATTTAAGTGAAAGCGGTGATGTTCCCACCCTGCATAATGAAATATTATGGGTGTGTTAACGATTTGCTAAGGGCGGCGGCTGCCTGTTTACCCACAACGCCCAAAGGTTCTCAAGACTGCATTTTGGTACCAAAAGCGAGGTCACCCGCATCACCCAAACCGGGTACGATATACCCTTTAGCGGTCAGTTCATCATCGATATCTCCGCACCAGATCTTAATATCCTGGCCGCATTCACGGTGGATGAATTCAATTCCCACCGTACAGGCGATGGCTACCACAACATGTATGCCTCTGGGTGAATTTTCATGTTTCATGAACTGGATCGTCTTAACAATAGACGCGCCGGTGGCCAGCATAGGATCACTTACTATCACAATTCGGTTGTCCAGTACAGGGCAGCTCATATATTCGAGGTTGATCTCGAAAGTTCCATCACGGTGGTGCTTGCGGTAGGCGGAAATAAAGGCATTGTCGGCTTTGTCAAAATAATTAAGCATGCCATTGTGTAGCGGCAGACCCGCACGCAGGATGGTGGCCAATACAGGCTGAAACTCCAGCAATTTACTTTCATGCGTACCCAGGGGTGTAGGTACCTCAACACTGGTCCAGGGTAATTCCTTACTGATCTCGTACGCGGCTATCTCGCCTATCCGTTCAAGGTTCCTGCGGAAACGCAGGCGGTCGCCTTGTACATTCACATCTCTCAGTTCAGCCACCCAGTTACTTACCAGGCTATGTTGATCACTCAGGTTAACTATCATGATGAGGGGATTGCGGGTTAGGGACAAAACTAAATTCTATCGACTGTAATTGAAAATTTAAGTTTTGCCACTGCCCGGCCCCGGGTTTCAGAATGGCCGGGCTTTTTTTGCACATCAGTGGCCAGGTGGTCATTTGGCTATTTTCACTTGCAAGCGGTCAATTGCGGAACAGGCTCTCATTCTTAACGCTTAACTCACAGAATATTGTTTATTTTACTTTGTCCAAAAATGGCGAAATGAAAAAACTAATTGCAGTTATTATTGTAGTGGTTACTCTATCGGGTTGTAAAAATGAAAAGAAGGATGCCCAGTTTGACGCTAAGTCTTATGAAGAGGTAAAAGAAACCCTGGCAGAAAAAGAAAAGAACAACCCGGTAAAATTTCTATCGGTCAGTAACCGCGACCGGAAGAACCTGATTGGACAGACAGTGGTGATTGCTACCATAGCTAACCAGGCTACCATTTCCTGGTACAAGGATATTGAGATACGGTTATCTTTTTTCAGTAAAACTGGTGTAAAACTTGATGAGGGTATGGAAACGGTGTATGAGAATCTCGCGCCCGGGCAAAGTACGAAATTCAGGACACGATATTTTGCCCCCAAAGGAACAGACAGTGTGGCCATTACTGTGGTAAAAGCAGTGGGCGATATCTCGCGCGCGAAGTAGAGAGATGGTTGCCGCAGTGTTTTTCGATGAAAAAAGCGTGAATCTTTGTGGAACCGTTTTATTTTTTACGAAACAAAAGAAAAAGAATCACCATCAAACAACCCTTTGTCGCTCAGTTTCAAATGGGGTATCACCAGCAGGGCCATAAAGCTCAGGGTCATAAAGGGTGCAGACAGAGTGGAACCCAGTGACTTGGCCATCGCATCAATTTCGGTATAGGCTCCTGCTATTTCATATCCATCAAGGTGGCTCATTAGCCCTGCAACCGGCAGGCCCAATACTTTGGACGAGGTGGGGGTAACACAGCTTACGCCGCCGCGCTCCCTGATCACCATGTTAATCGCTTTAGTCAGGCTTTCATCGTCTACGCCAACAGCAACAATATTATGACTGTCATGTGCAACAGAAGATGCGATAGCGCCGCTACTGAAACCAAAATTTTTGATGAAACACTTTGCCACAGGTGCATTATGGTAGCGGTTCACTACTACCATTTTCAAAATATCACGGGTTGTGTCACTCACCCACTCGTTATCCCTGAGCTTTCCCGCCAGTTGGAGTCTGTTGGTGATGAGTTGGCCATCAAGTGCTTCGATGACGGGGATATTTCCGTTTATTTCGGGATAGGCCTCTTTTTTTATTACCAGTTCTGAGGTATTGATCTCTTTGCAATTAAAATAATTGATAGGTCGGGTTTCCACGGACCGGATAAATGATTTGCCATCCTCCGCCACCAATTCGCCGTTGATGTATGTTCGTAATATTTGAAAGCCTGTAAGATCTTTTGCTATGATAAAATCCGCAGGATCACCTTCCCGCAATAAGCCGATATCGAGATTATAATGCAGCACAGGATTTACACAGGCTGCACGCAACACGGCAAACACATCCATCCCTTTGGCCACTGCCCTTGCGCAGAGTTGGTTAATGTGCCCGGCCACCAGGCTATCCGGGTGCTTATCATCACTGCAGAACATGATCATTTTGGGGTGGTCCTCCAGTAATTCGATAAGGGCTTCAAAATTTTTGGCGGCACTCCCTTCCCTTATGAGGATTTTCATACCAAACTGGAGTTTGTCTACTGCTTCTGCCGCGGTAAAACATTCATGATCGGTAGAGATCCCTGCTTCAATGTATTGTTGCGCCTCATTACCTCTTAATCCGGGGGCATGTCCGTCTACCGGTTTGCCTGCCTGATGCGCTGCTGCAATTTTCTTCATCACTTCTTCATCTTTAAAAAGCACGCCGGGAAAGTTCATCATTTCACTGAGGTACTTTATTTCGTCTTTCGCCAGTAATTGTTTGACAGCATCGCTGTCCAGGCTGGCGCCGGCCGTTTCATAAATGGTGGCAGGCACACAACTGGGAGCACCGAAGTTGAATTTAAAGGGAACTTTTTTCCCGTTGTCAATCATAAATTCAACGCCTTCCATTCCACAAACATTTGCTATCTCATGCGGATCGCTGACAGTTCCCACTGATCCATGTACCACTGCTAACCGGGCAAATTCACTTGGAACCAGCATACTGCTTTCGATATGTACATGACTGTCTACAAAACCCGGAAGAATGAAATTTTCAATCCTGACTTTTGAGTCTTGAACGGGAGTAATGGACCTGATGATACCATCTTCCACGATGATTTCCGCAGGGTAAATGGATTTCTTCCAGACATCTACCAGGTTACCGGTGATGGAAAAGGGACCTGAATGCATATATTTCTCTTAAATCGTGTGTAAAAAGCCCGGTGATGCGATCAAGCAGCTACATTTGATACCCGATCAACAACGAAAATAGGTATATGAAAAAAATATTGACAGGTTTGTTTCTGCTGGCTTCCGTTTTGGGTGTGCGGGCACAATCCGTTGACGAGATCATTGCCAAACATGAGCTGGCGATTGGTGGCAGGGAAAAAGTGCAGGCCATCAAGCAATTGCAGATAAGCAGTATTCTTAAAATGGGTATGATGGGCCAGAACATAGAAATGCCCGTTACGCTCGTCAGGGAAAAAGATCATTTATTCAGAAGGCAGATAGGCGGAATGATGGGTATGGGTGATAGCTACACCCTGATTACCGATACCGCAGGTTATTTGTATGTTCCGGCTATGCGTTTCGGGGGTGGTGGTGATTTTGGCGGAAGAGGTGGCGGGTTGCCCCAGAACAATCAACCCACTATCATAAAGATGAAAGCTGAGGAGGTTGCCGCCGCAAAGTATGAACTGGATACAGAAGGATTTTTTCCGGAACTGGTGAACTATGCCGCAAAAGGACATACCGCTGAACTGATAGGGACAGAAAAAGTAAGCAAGGTTCAGTGTTTTAAAATTAAGATGGTTTTGAAAACGGGGCAAGCCGTCTTTTATTTTATAGACAGCCAGACTTTTCTTGTAAAACAAATGGAGGCAACAGGTGATATGGCTTTAAACCTCACGGGTATGGCCAGCCTTTTAAAAGCTTTTGAACGAAACGTGAAGAAAGACACCAAAGCCAGCATAATGGTAAAAGAATACCAGGAGTTCAAAGGGGTTAAGTTTCCAACCAGGTTTACGCTGAGTTATGGCCCTATCGACTCTGAAATAGAGAACCATAACATACAGATCAATGAAGGGCTTGAGGATAAATGGTATACCGTTAAATGATTTTTGCATTTGATGATGGGTGTATTCGGATAGCAGGGCGGTGAGCGCCCTGGCAAGGTTATCCAATTTGCTCATACGCTCTTTGCTGGCTCGCAATGGGCCAATCACCATCCCGTATCTCCCCCGGTTTTCAAATTCCGTTTTTTTCTCTGTGAATTGACAAGTAACTTACCTGTCCAATTCATAACATATGAGAAAATCAGCATTTCTTTTGCAGGCCTGTATCCTGGCTGCAACTTTTCTATTCGCACAGAAAAAACCGGCAACCACCGCCACACTACCCGCTGTTGTCAGGCAGGACAGCGGCGATTCCGTTTTTTATTCCAAAGTAAAGTATCGGCTGGTGGGTCCTTTCCGCGGGGGCAGGAGTGCCGCTGCAACCGGGGCATACAAAAGCCGGACAACATTTTATTTTGGGGCCACGGGTGGTGGCGTATGGAAAACGAATGATGGTGGCAGCAACTGGAAAAACATTTCTGACAAATATTTTGGGGGTACCATCGGCGCCGTGGCAGTGGCGCCCAGTGACGAGACCATCCTGTATGTAGGCGAAGGTGAGAATACCATGCGCGGCAACGTGGCAGAAGGTCTGGGTGGCATGTGGCGCAGTGATGATGGGGGTAGAAGCTGGCGCAACCTGGGTTTAAAGGATGGACGACATATCATTCGCATTGTGATTCATCCAAAAGATCCCAACACGGTATGGGTAGCGGTGATGGGACACCTGTTTGGCCCCAATGAAGAAAGGGGGGTTTACAAAACTACTGATGGCGGTAAAAGCTGGAAGCGCACGCTGTATATCAATAACCAGACAGGCTGTTCAGACCTGGTAATGGAACCGGGTAATCCATCCGTTATGTATGCCGGAATGTGGCGGGTGATCCGTACACCGCATAGTATGGAAAGTGGCGGGGAAGGAAGCGGGTTATACAAAAGTGTGGACGGAGGAGAAACCTGGAGCAGCCTGGTTTCTAAAAAAGGACTGCCAAAGGGAACCTGGGGTATTGTGGGCGTAGCCGTTGCCCCGTCCAATACCGACAAAATCTATGCAATCATAGAGAACGCTGCCGGCGGCTTATACATGAGCAATGACGGAGGACAAAGCTGGGTACTTACCAGTAATGATAATAATATTCGCCAGCGGGCGTGGTATTACAGCAAGGTATTTGTTGATCCAAAGAATGAGAACCTGGTGTACTGCCCCAATGTTGAATTCATGCGCAGCCGCGATGGCGGAAAGACTTTTCAGAGTGTGAACACACCGCATGGAGATCATCACGATTTATGGATAGACCCCGAAGATGGTAACCGCATGATTGTGGCAGATGATGGTGGGGCGCAGGTAAGCTTTGATGGCGGCAATAACTGGAGCACGATGAACAACCAACCTACTGCGCAGTTCTACCGCGTGTCAACTGATAACTCTTTTCCCTACAGGATATTGGGGGCGCAGCAGGATAATTCTACGGTACGCATCAAAAGCCGCAGTACCAGTGCCGGCATAACAGAGAGGGATTGGGAAACAACAGCCGGCTCAGAAAGTGGATATGTACAAGCCGATCCTTTGAATCCTGATATCGTATATGGAGGTAATTATGGTGGATACCTTTCCAGACTTGATCACCGCACGGGTGAGAACCGCGCCATTAATGTATGGCCCGATAACCCAATGGGTGCGGGAGCCGATGTCTTGAAATACCGTTTTCAATGGAACTTTCCTTTTTTCTTTTCGCCGCATAATCCCAAAAGATTGTATGCCGGAGGTAACCATTTATTTGTGACGGAAAACGAAGGGCAAAGCTGGGAAACCATCAGTCCCGATCTCACCACCAACGATAAAACGAAACAGTTGTCCAGTGGTGGTCCCATTACCAAAGACAACACTTCTGTTGAATACTATTGCACCATTTTTACTGCGGCGGAATCTGCGCTAGAGAAGGACCTGCTATGGACCGGAAGTGATGACGGGCTGATCCATGTAAGCCGTGACGGAGGTAAGAGCTGGGAAAATGTAACCCCTCCTGAAGCGGGAAAATGGATGATGTGGAACTGCGTAGAAACAGATCCTTTTAAAAACGGCAGCGCTTATTTTGTAGGTACTAAGTATAAACTCGATGATTTTGCTCCCTACATTTTTAAGACGGAGGATTATGGTAAAACCTGGAAGCGCATTACCAACGGAATTGATAACATGCACTTTACCCGTGCCCTGCGGGCGGATAAAAAACGCCCCGGGTTATTGTATGCGGGAACGGAATATGGTATGTACATCAGTTATGATGATGGTGCGAACTGGAAAAAATTCCAGTTGAACCTGCCTGTTGTGCCCATCACGGATTTAACCATAAAAGACAATGACCTTGTGGTTGCTACACAGGGCCGATCATTTTGGGTAATGGATGACCTGGGCCCGGTACAGCAGAAAGACGTTGCGTTCCTGGACAAAAAATTACATGTGTTTGCAGTAAATGATGCTTACCGAACGGAAGGTGGTGGCAGGAGGGGTGGCGTGCGTGGACAGGCCGCAGCCATACCCAATACCGGTGAAAATCCGGCCAATGGAGTGCTGTTCAATTATTACCTGAAGGATGCAACGGATTCATCAAAAGTAACCATCACGGTATTTGATAAACAACACAAGCCGATCAAAACTTTTAGCAGAACCGCGAAAGAAGCCGGTGATAAAATTGATTTCAATGCAGGGATGAACCAGTTTGCCTGGGATATGAACTACCCTCCCGGTGAAAGAGTGGATGGATTGATATTGTGGAACGGCGGTGTCGGTTCTGCGAAAGCGGCACCGGGTAAGTATTCCGCCCGGTTTGTGTATGGTAAAGATTCTGTAGAGGTTCCATTTGTGATCAAAGGCGATCCTGCATATAAGATGACAGAAGCTGACTACGATGCGCAGACAGCTTTCCTTCTGCTGGTTCGTGATAAATTTACCGAGGTGCAGAAGGCCATCAAGGATATTCGCTCACTGAGAACGCAGATCAATGATTTTACTGCAAAGATGGATACAACGGGCACGAAAGACATTAAGAAGATGGCAGATAGCGTGAACAAACAAATGACCGCGGTGGAAGAGGCATTGTACCAGACCAAATCGAAGAGCGGACAGGATGTGTTGAACTTCCCTATACGCCTCAATGATAAGATCGCAGGTCTCTACGGTGTAGCCGCGAGCGGACAGAATCCACCCAGTAAACAATCGCGTGACGCATTTGCAGAGCTGGCGGGGCAGGCAGATGTGCAACTTGCTAAATTAAAGCGCATTCAGGAAA
>JANPIE010000122.1:0-14206 GCA_031424835.1 Chitinophagaceae bacterium | reverse complement strand
GTCGGCAATCCCCGCATCACGCATCGCCTGCTCATTGCGCCAGAGATCCATGAATAGGGAATCTTTTGTTACCAATGTCCGATCGCGTTGTTTCCAATCGGCATACAACAGATGCTGATCCGAATGCATTCCCAGTAAGTGCTGCTCGTTGTTGAGGACCCCGATACCGGGTTGAAATGCTTTATTGCGATAAAATCTCCCGGTAAAATAAAAAGAGGCTTTTATTTTTTGTTTGGCAAGTGTACCGGCGATGGGCACCAGTCCATCACCAAACTCATCTCCGGTAAATACCAGCGCAATTTCTCTTTTGGTGGAGTCGCCGCGAACAAACGCGCCCTCTGACACCTGGAATTTAGATCCGATGGGTGGATATGCATTCCATTTGATTCCAGCTATTCTTTCCTGCCATTCCTTACCGGCGAGTAAATAGATCAATGATGCTGTTCCATCCATTGTGGGTTCATTGGTACTATAGTCGCCATAGTCATCATGGTACACGGCAAGATCGCTTTGGAACTCTGCATATTCATCCGCATCTTTTAATTGTATCCCTATCAAATTTTTGTAAATGGATGTGTATACCGGACCATCTACCAATCCCCCGTCTATGGGATAATTTTTCAGGTGTGTAAAGGCAGAATGTGGATCCACAGGTGTATCCCCATTAGCAGGTAATCCATATACCATACTTGTACCCCAGGGATTGCAGCCGAATAACCAGTCGAAATTTGCCTGCTCCAGCTCAAGGAACTGTGAGTCATTCGTCATCAAACGATACCAAAAACATTGTATGTCAAAAGCTACTGTAAGGTTATTGCTGCACCAGATATATGGAATACCCCGTAAAAATGCATTTGAGGAAGCTTTTTTGTTAACAAGCTGAATCCCTTCCCGGTAATAACCAATCAGTGAATCTTTTCTTTTGGAAAGGGGTGAACGATCACTGATCGTTTCAGCCAATTCATAATGCCCTATATTCACGAAGGGGTACCATTGATAATGAGATGCAGTATCAGCACCCAGCCATGGCGTTGTTTTTTCTTTGCCGGCCCATACAAACGCTTCTTCCTGGAATCGATCACCGGAGGCGAAGTTGTTTTTCCTGTCAAAAAATTCAAAATACCTTTTCAATTCTGCGGCGGCCAGTTCCATATCATCAGTCCAGTTGCCTTCAGCATATATATAGGGTGAACGAACCGAAACCGTTTGCGCAACGCCCGGTAGCCTTTTTCCAAAAGCATACGCATCCAGTGCTTTACTTATTAGCTTATCCGATAAGTTGCTATCCCTGACATATACCTGCGCAGCCAGTGCAAAAGCGCTTGCAAATTTTCCTGCTGTAGATGCGGCACCCGTGGTGGCATTCATAAATTTTCCGCGCTGCTGCGGTTTCCCATTCACGAAATATACGGGACGCTCAAACCCCTTACCATAAAAACTGTCTTCTTTGGGCAAACGCAGACCCATATGGTCGCGGTCATCAGCCAACTGGTTAAACATCCAATCAGATCGCGGATTCATTTTTAATAACCAGTCAAGGCCCCATCTTGCCTCATCCAGCACATCAGAAACACCATTCATTCCATCGAGTCCATTAGCTTGTTTCCTGTCGCCAAACGATCCCGGAAAATCACGGTAGGCGGCAAGCAAATGCCAGGTTGCATTAGCAGAGGTAGTGGTGTATTGAAGATAATCGCTCGCATCATGCCAGCCACCGGATACATCGATATGCGTACTGTCGGGCATGGGTCCATTCAAAGTATAGCCATCATGTGTATGACAACTGTCTTTTAAAAAAGGATTGAACCCGCTGCGTTGCTGCCGCATATAGCGCAGGCAGAATTCTGCGGCCCCTTTGTATACCTCCTTACTGATAGGAAACTCAGGCGATACCGTATTGCCTGCTTTCAAAACATAAAGGCCGGGTTTTGTAAAGGACGAAAAATTCAGGCGGTATGTTTCTGTAAATGGACCATATGCACCCAATGCCCGCCCTGTAGCCGCCGTAAATACTTCCTTTTTTGTTACCACATCGATCAATGAAAACGAATGTACCGGCGCGGATGTTTTACTACACCAGACCGCTACTTTATTCCCCGTCGGAGGGTAGCCCAATTGGTTAATGCGGATCCAGGAATCAGTCGGCGACAGTAGCGGATCTGTAAAAGAACCGGTAACCAGCAACAGGCAACCGGCAACCAGTCTTGTAAAGGAAGCCTTCATAGGCTAAAGATAATATTCCTGCCTCTTCGCCCATGCTTTTGCGTTATTTTCGCCACTCAATATGGTTGTTCTATGAAGCTTGTCTCTTACCTTATCGATGGCCGCGATCAACTGGCTTTTTTAGTAGATGGCCTTTTATTTGATTGCGACCTGGTGCATCCCGAATTGCCCAACAGCATGAATATGTTTTTGAATTACTGGGATGATATGTACCCTGTTGCACAGAAAGTAGAAGCGGCTATCAAAAGCGGCAGGACCAGCAAAGACAATGGACTGCTTCTGGAAGAGGCTACGCTACTGGCACCTGTGCCTTTTCCCACTTCCTGCCGCGATGGCTATGCGTTCAGGCAGCATGTTGCTGCAGCAAGAAGAAACCGCAAGGTGGATATGATCCCTGAGTTTGATCAATACCCCATTTTCTATTTCACCAATCACCACAGTATACAGGGTCCGGGCGAGATCAAATGCATGCCCGATCATTTTGAAAAACTTGATTTTGAACTGGAGGCCGCAATTGTTGTGTGTAAACAGGGCAGGAATATCCATGCAGAGGAGGCGGATAGTTATATCGGTGGACTGATGATCATGAATGATATGAGCGCACGACGGTTACAGATGGAAGAAATGCTGCTCAACCTGGGGCCAGCCAAAGGAAAAGATTTTGCTACAGCCATTGGCCCATGCCTGGTAACCTTAGATGAACTGGAACAGTATGAGATACCCTGCAAAGAAGGACATACCGGCAAAAGCTGGAACTTACCGATGAGCTGCAAGGTAAACGGCATACAGGTAAGCGCCGGCAACCTCGGAGACATGGACTGGACCTTTGCAGAAATTCTGGAACGTTGTGCGTATGGAACAGACATTTACCCCGGTGATGTTATTGGGAGTGGAACCGTGGGCACGGGCTGTTTTCTTGAATTGAATGGAACCGGAAAATTGAATGATCCCAATTATACAGAGCAGTGGTTGCATGCGGGCGATGAGGTTGAAATGGAAATCACCGGCCTCGGAAAATTAATCAACACCATCATAGCAGAAGAAAGTACTTTTTCCATTTTAACGAGGAAAAAATAGGGTATTAATACTCTTTCACGGCCTGGCCGTCTTATTTAGTTTAGCATCGTTCTCGGGTATTTTTTTTCACCGCAAGGACGCAAGGACGCAAAGGGACGCTATGGAAAAGGATAGATATGAGCATTTGGCTGCGCAGATTTTTAAATCTGCATTAGAAGTGCATAAGGCGCTTGGTCCTGGTTTACTGGAATCGGTGTATGGATTTTCTTTGCTAACGGAATTTGAGTTGAGGGGCATTTCTTATAAAAATCAGGTTAAAGTTCCTCTTTTCTATAAAGGCCGCAATACCACAAAAGAGTTTATTATAGACGTTCTTGTAGAAGAGGAAATTATTATCGAATTGAAATCTGTAGAAGGGCTTCTGCCCGTCCATCAGGCGCAGGTCTTATCATACATGAAGCTGGCCGACAAACGGATGGGATTTCTGGTAAATTTTAATGTGGTACTATTGAAAGATGGCTTTAAACGCATCGTAAACAACTATTAACTTTGCGTACCCTTGCGGCCTTGCGCCTTCGCGGTGAAAAAATCATGCATTTAGATTTTTCCGAAATATCGCCTGTAGAAACCCAATCCTGGCTTCAACATGCCATCGCTCCAAGGCCCATTTGCTTTGCAAGTACGATGGATAAAAACGGTAAGGTAAACCTGAGCCCCTTTAGTTTCTTCAACCTGTTTTCTACCCATCCGCCGATTGTCATTTTCTCACCATCAAGAAGACTAAGAGACAATACAACCAAACACACATTACAGAATGTACAAGAAGTGCCGGAATGCGTGATCAATATTGTGGATTACGCCATGGTGCAGCAAACCAGCCTGTCCAGTTGCGAGTTTCCAAAAGGGGTAGATGAGTTCCTGAAAGCAGGATTTACAAAGGAGGCAGCTACCATAGTAAAACCTCCGATGGTTAAGGAGGCAAAGATCAAACTGGAATGCAGGGTGAATGAAATAAAAAGCCTGGGCGAAGAAGGTGGCGCAGGACAACTCGTTATCGCACAGGTATTGTGTATGCATGTGGATGAAAGCATACTGGGTACAGACGGAAAAATAGACCAAAGAAAAATGCAACATGTAGCGAGGCTTGGCGGGGACTGGTATTGCAGGGTTGATGAGACAAACCTGTTCCAGGTACCTAAACCCAATACACAACTCGGTATTGGTGTGGATGCGTTACCGGAAGGAATAAAAAACAGTCATTTACTGAGCGGCAACCATCTTGGCATGCTCGCCAATGTTACAGCCATACCCGCAATCGATCCCGGCTTCTTTGATGAAAAACTCCAGCAGATCATCCAGTATTTTTCTGTGAATCCAAATGAAATGGAGACAGAATTGCACCGCTACGCTGCAGAATTATTGAATAACCAACGCATCCAGGAAGCCTGGCAAGTACTGTTAGCGGCAGACATGGCAGTTTAAGTACGAAAGTTGAAGTACGAAGTACGAACGGAAAACAACTTCGTACTTCGTACTTCAAACTTCGTACTTTCTAAAGGTCGCCTTGTAATGGGCGCATTACCATGTCTTCCACATCTGCCATGGGGGATAACCCGGAAGCGGCATAGATCATCGTTGCCACATCTCCGGCTTCCATAATTCGTTTGGGATCTACATTGGCGCCATCCCAACTGGCACTCATGGTTGCACCAGGACAAATGGCCGTTACCTTAATGCCATGAGGTTTCATTTCTTCCCGAAGATTTTTGCTGAATCCCAACAGTGCAAATTTACTGATGCTGTAGCTTCCCCCGTTATTGTATGCATGCAGTGAAGCAATGGAGCACATATTGAAAATATGCCCCTTTTTGGCCTTCATCATGGCCGGTAATAATGCACGTGTTAAATGGTAGGCACTATACAAATTAACTGCCATCATTTGTTCAAGCACGCCTTCGTCTTCATTATGGAGGCTGCCGGGCAGGTACTGTCCCGCATTGTTCACTACAATATCCGGAACCCCAATGCCCAAACACCAAGCCCCAAACTCCCTGGCCTGTTCCCTGTTGCCCATGTCGGCAGGTTTCGCTTTTATGGTGCTTTGCGGATATTTTGTTTGCAGTTCCGCCACTGCATCATACAATGGCTTCTCACTTCGGCTGCAGAGAAATAGTGTGTGGCCAGCTCCTGCAAATATTTCCGCTATCGCTTTGCCGATGCCTTTTGAGGCGCCTGTGATAATGATATTCATACACTGGAATTAGGTACAGGGTACGAAGTACGATATTTTTTGGTTGTGGTGCTTTTTTCACCACAAAGACGCGAGGCTGCGAGGTTGGTCGGAGGCATTGGTTTCTGAGTTAAAAAACTGTTTCTTCTTTTTGTCTTCCGCCATTTCTGATTGCCTGGCCAACAACAATGTGGATCAGTGACAAGGAGCCAATAAATTCCTTCATGGCCGCCGCCTTCAGGCCGTGGGATACAGAGATTCAGGTTCTCTTCAGGGCTTTAGCCCGATGGCAACACTGCGGGCCTGAAGCCCGAAGTTGAGATTAGAAATAACACCGCCCACGGGGCTGAAGGCCGCGGCAATTGGGCATTGTTCCTGATAACGCTCTGTGAGCTCCAAAATTCAAGTAATTTGCATCCTATGAAGTACCGTCACCTCTTCTTCGACCTCGACCACACCTTATGGGATTTTGAAACCAACGCCAAAGAAACACTCGCTGAATTATACGAACGCAATACACTACACACCCGTGGCATTGATGATTTTGATCTTTTTTTTACCCGTTACAGCCATCACAATGAGCGCCTATGGGACCGGTATACCAAGGGATTCATCAAACAGGAAGAACTGAGATGGAAAAGGATGTGGCTGGCGTTGCTTGATTTTAAACTTGCGGATGAAACACTGGCCCGAGACATGTCGGTACAATTCCTGGATCACCTGCCCACGCGCAAGAACCTTTTCCCCTACACCATCGAGATCCTCACCTACCTGAAAGCAAAGAATTACCGGATGCACCTGGTGACCAACGGTTTTGAAAAAGTGCAGCATAACAAATTACAAAGTTCAAGCCTGCATGGATTTTTTGAAGAAGTGATCACTTCGGAGGGAAGCAACAGCCTTAAGCCCAACAAAGAAATATTTGAGTACGCCATCAAAACAACAGGCGCTGTTGTTGGGGAGAGTATTATGATTGGCGATAACCTTGACGCGGATATACAGGGAGGCATCAATGCGGGGATGGATACTATTTTCGTAAATCACCTTAATATTACCCCCCACATTCAACCCACTTATACCATCTATCATTTGAAGGAACTGGAGAGCATCCTTTGAAATTTTGGAATGGGAAATTGCAGATTGGCGATTGGCGCCGTGGCAGGTGGGTGTAAAAAAATGGGAGATTTTGGAACTGAAATTAATTCCAAAATCTCCCAATGCATCACCCCCGGGGAAGCAGGGGAAATCTAAAATATCCTTACGCTTTCTTAACCAGTTTCGCGGTCCTGGCTTCCTTAGCGGTTTCTTTTGTTTCCTTCTTCTCAGTTTTTTCTGACTTCGTGCACTCTTTTGCATCTTTGCAGCAGGTCTTACCTTTTTTCTTATCTCCTTCGTGCGCAAATGCAAAGCCTGTCATCAGTAAGGCAGCAGTAGCAAATGTGAATAGCTTTTTCATATAGTGTAGTTTAAATGTTTTAGGGAAATTAAGCATTATCCCGGCACAAACCTGTTAAAATAGGGTAAATGGCGCCTACCAGTGGGCCAAAACCGTAACGCCGCCCTTTACTACCTGGTTGAGTTGCACATTGATCTTCGCGTTCAGCGGCAATAATACATCTACCCGGCTACCAAACTTGATAAAACCGTACTCATCGCCCTGGTTAACCTGTTCTCCCACGCTGGTGTAATTACAGATCCTTTTGGCAAGGGCGCCGGCAATCTGCTTGTACAGTATCTCGCCGCGGCTATTCCGGGTAACCACACTCCATCGTTCATTCTCTGTAGATGATTTGGGGTGCCAGGCAACCAAATATTTTCCTTTGTGGTATTGGTTATAGACCACTTCGCCAGAGATAGGGTTACGGTTCACATGCACATTGGCAGGACTCATAAAAATGCTAACCTGTATGCGCTTGTCTTTAAAATATTCCACTTCGGTCACCTCTTCTATAACCACCACTTTACCATCTGCGGGACAAATCACCTGGTTCTCATTGATGCTTAGAGTGCGGTTGGGAATACGGAAAAAAGAAATGATAAAAAGGAACAGACCAAGAGAAGCAACGAACAACAGCAATGCCAGCCAGGGCCAGGACCCGCTTAAAAAAGTGAAAGAAAGCAGGTTAAAAATTCCGAAGATCAGCGCCGTGATGGCAATGGTCTGGTACCCTTCTCTGTGAATCGTCATGACGGTTGGTTGAACTGCAAATGTAAATCGGAATCTTGGTATAGCCCGTTTTCCACTTAATAAAACAGGCGGAAAAGGGCCCAGGTTACCGTTGTGGCAACCAGCAACGAATCGAACCTGTCGAGGAAACCGCCATGCCCCGGCATAATACTACCACTGTCTTTTACACCTGCCAGGCGTTTGAGTTTGCTTTCAAAAAGGTCACCTGCCGTACCCGCAATCGCGGCCACCAGGCTCATCAATACCAAAGCCCTTATCGGAAAATTAAATGCATAATGGCCAATCAGTGTTACAGCCAGTACAGCCAGCAATGCCCCGCCGATGGTTCCCTCCCATGTTTTTTTGGGAGAAATAGAAGAGAAAGGTGTTTTGCCGATAAAGGATCCCACGATATATGCCATGGTATCATTGATCCATATCGCTGCGATCAGCACTACGGGCATGATCCAGTCTGCACCGGTAAATACGGTGTGGTTAAGGTTACCGTATAATTTCATCATCAATCCCCAGCTCAGGGAAATGTATAAGCATCCCATAAACGAATGCGCAAGCAATTTGAACTGGTTGTTCTTAAGAAAAAAAAGGAAGGACATGGCAAACGCGATGCCGCTCCAGGAAAATACATACCACCCCAGCCGGCTTATAGAAACATCATTCACACGAAAAGAAGCAGGGCACATCCACAACACAAAACCCCAGCCCACCAGCATAATGCCATACCGATGGTAGACGGTGATCTTTTGATAGGCAGGGTCAATCAATCCTACGAGTTTCTGGTATTCCGTCCAGCAACCAAAATGGATAATGGAAAACAATACCAGAAAGCTCCACTGGTTCCATAACAAGCCGGCCAACATCACCAGTACAAACACTATGGCAGTCAGAGCCCGGGTTTTGAATGTCTGAAAATTAAATGCCATGAGGGAAAGTACGAATTAAGAAGTACGAAGTACGAGGGTATTGTTTAGAACGCCAAATGCAGATGATGGAAGAGTGCTTCACCACGGAGTCACAGAAAGCACAGAGTACCACCGAGATTTCTCTGTGAAGTTCTGTGCTTTCTGTGGCCCTGTGGTGAAGGAAAAGCAAATGCTAGTTCAAAAGATCTTTTCCTATCAACTGCTTCGCTGTTTCACTCAAATGGCCTGGCACATATAGCTCGATGTCTCCAAAGTTGAGGTAGCTGCTATCCTGCTTATTCATTACCTGCACAGGAACCTGGTTTTCTTCCAGCATGCCCTGAATAATGCTCGCCTCAGCGGGGTTGCGCGTGCTGAAGATCTTTTGCCAGGGTTCCATCAGATGGATATGTTTTCGTTAGGTGAATAAATGGATGACGCTTTTTCTGCCAATACCTTTTTGCTCTGCTGAATAAATACGCGGAAAAAGATAAACAATACTCCAATCGCAATAAGGCCCCACCATATGGGCATACTCTCATCCAGTGTTTTTTCGATCGACTTCCCCTGTCGCGATACGATATATAGCTGCGTTACCACAAATGCATTGTTCAGGAAATGTAATAAAATGGGCAACCAGATATTTCTACTGTGATAAAAGACGAGCCCCAGTACAATACCCAATCCTACACGCGGTAAAAAACCAAAAAAAGAAATATGCACAGCGCTGAAGAGGATGCTGGTGATGATGATCCCTGTCCATTTGCTTTGCGTCCAACCAACCATAATTGTCTGCAATGCGCCGCGAAACAAAACTTCCTCAAACAATGCAGGGGCAGCGGCAATCACCAGTAAGGCGATAAGGTATTCGGGAAATGAGCGCAAATTGGCCATAGCCATTACAGCCGCTTTATATGTATCCTCCATTTTCCTGAAATAAGCGGCCCAGTGTGCCGGAATGGGTAACCACTCATTTAATGCACCAAGGGCACCACTTAATACCATACTGGCCATGGCGATCAGGAACACAAAAACCAATTGCCGAAAATTGACTCTTGCATTGAATCCCAGGTATGCAAATGGCCGCGTGCTTACAATACGGGCCAGAACCAGCGCCGGCATAAAAAATGACAGCAGCGCGGCAATCGTATTGATAAGCCGGGCGGGGGAAGCATTCTCTGGCCGGTTCATGGCAGTAAGTATTGGGCCATCCAATAGCATCGTACCGAAGACAAATACCGCGCCTGCTGCAACTATGATAAACACACCCGTGAGACCCAAAAGAAGGGCAAATCGTAAAGGATAACTAAATGACGACTTTTGATCCATCTATTGTAAAATAAGGTTGTAAATTTGCAACTTCTTTAAAAAAGCGGGGTGACCCAAAGGATAAAGGGCAAAACCCGGACGCAATATGGTAAAAATAGACCAGATACAATTACCTGATTTCCCCTTATTACTCGCTCCCATGGAGGATGTGAGTGACCCACCCTTCCGTGCCGTATGCAAAGACAATGGAGCCGACCTGATGTACACAGAATTCATCAGCAGTGAAGGATTGATCCGTGATGCCATCAAAAGCCGCCAGAAACTGGACATTTTCGATTATGAACGCCCCGTTGGTATCCAGATTTTTGGCGGAGATGAAGAAGCCATGGCCATGAGTGCGCGGATCGTGGAAGCGGTGGACCCCGACCTGGTGGATATTAACTTTGGATGCCCCGTAAAAAAAGTAGTAAGCAAAGGTGCTGGCGCAGGCGTATTAAAAGACGTTGACCTGATGGTTCGCCTCACTGAAGCGGTGGTAAAAAGTACCCGCCTGCCTGTTACGGTAAAAACAAGATTGGGCTGGGATGATAACAGCAGGAATATAGAAGAGGTGGCGGAGCGGTTACAGGATACCGGCATCAAAGCGCTCGCCATCCATGGCCGTACGCGGTCACAGATGTACAAAGGCGAGGCTGATTGGACCCTGATCGCCAAAGTAAAAAATAATCCACGCATCCATATTCCCATTTTTGGAAATGGTGATATTGATAGTCCGCAGAAAGCGCTGTTGTACAAAGAACGTTATGGTGTAGATGGTATCATGATCGGCCGTGCAGCCATTGGTTATCCATGGATCTTCCGCGAAATAAAACATTATGTGGCAACAGGCGAAGTACTTGCACCCCCTACTGTGGAAGAAAGGGTGGAAGTAGCCAGAAAGCATTTACGCAAATCATTGGAGTGGAAAGGACCTGTTGTTGGTATCAATGAAATGCGTCGCCACTATGCCAATTATTTAAAAGGTCTCCCTAATATTAAAGAGTACCGTAACCGCCTGGTTACGTTGAAGACGATGGAAGAAGTGGAGGAAGTATTGGATGAAGTGAAACAGTATTATAGTGGGTATGTGATTGAGCGGGCGCCGATAGAGTTGATTAATTATCATGAGAAGTGCCCGGTGTAGGTTGACACACCCCGACTTCGCTACGCTCGTCACCCCTCTCTACAGGTAGAGAGGGGGCTGCAGGATTTATAATGTTAGCTATTGATTTAAGTACCGCTATTGGATTTTGATTTACCTGTTCGTTTGTTATTCTTAGCACCCTGTACCCAAACTCACCCATTACTACATCGCGGGATCTGTCATAATCTTCCTGAAGGGTATGTATCAGGCCATCAATCTCGATGACCAGTTTTTTCTCAGCGCAATAGAAATCAGCAAAATAATAATAATGGCCGCTTGCGTCCCAAATCCTGATGGGATTTTGACGGAGAAATTTATAACCCATTAGTTGGCGGTTGCGAAGCAGGCTCCACATGATGGACTCCTGTGGAGTAGAATTTTTTCGAAGGAGGCGGGCGAATTGTTTTGGGGTCATTGCCGCAAATTATTGCGGAGTGGGAGCTGGAACTAGCGTAGAAATACTTGTAGAAATCCGCAGCTCATTTAACTCACCCCGACTTCGCTGCGCTCGTCACCCCTCTCTACAAGTAGAGAAGGGCCAGGGGTGAGTCCCCCTTCTCTACTTGTAGAGAAGGGGTTAGGGGATGAGTTGAATCTCCATCGGCGAAACCGTATGCGCAAAAAAACCACTCAACCTCCCTTCTTCATCAATCAAATACTTATTGAAATTCCATAAAGGCTGCTGATCACACCATCCATTTATGGATGAATGCGTTAACCAGTTAAAAACAGGGTTTTGCCCTGGCCCTTTTACTACCTGGCTTTTTTTAGCCAATGAAAAACTGACTCCGAAATTCACCTGGCAAAATTCGGCAATAGAAGCATCATCGCCCTGCTCCTGTTCTTTAAAATCATTTGCCGGAAAACCGAGAACAACCAGTTTGTCTTTATAGCTTTCATGCAGTTTCTGCAGATCAGCATACTGTCCCGTATAACCACAATTGCTGGCAGTATTGACGAGCAGCACTTTTTTCCCTCTGAAATCTGCAAAATTGATCTCAGTGCCGTTATTGGCGATTGCCTTTAGGTTGTAAAAGGGGATGGTTGGTGGTATATTTTTCCTGTTATAGCGGGTAGATTTCTCATGCGGAAAGAATTTGGTCTTTAGCATGATTAATGGGTAGATGGCTTTGAGGAAGATTTGTCTTGCGGTCATATCCGAAAATTACAAAATTTTCACCCACCCTCTGCGAAACCTCTGCCTCTCATGTTCTCTGCGGTGAAAAAAATTTTCCAATAGCATACACCCGGCATGTTGAGGCCTTTTCCAACCGCAGAGAACATGAGGACGGAGAGGTTTCGCAGAGTTATTTAATAACCCATTTAAAAATTCCCAGTTTTCCTTTGAACGGAGGGTATTTTAAGGCAGGATCAAACCAGGTGGGTGTCTTCATTACTGCACGTTTATGACTAAACGTATCAAAAGAAAATTTTCCATGATAGGCACCTGTGCCGCTGAAGCCTCTACCACCAAAGGGAAGATGGGGATTGGTGAGGTGCCAGCTGGCATTGTTCACACAGGCGCCGCCCGAAGGAACTGCATCCAGCCATTTTTTTTCTTTCTTATTATTCGAGGTAAAAATATAAAAGGAAAGCGGGTTGGGATTTTGTGCGATGATTGCGGTGGCTTCTTCCATGGAGTTAAAGCCAATTACGGGTAATACGGGGCCGAATATTTCATCCTTCATCACAGGGCTGTCTATGGCAACATCCTCCAGTATGGTTGGTTCGATAAAAAGTTTGGGTCGGTCATGCCTTCCCCCGTAAACTACTTTTCCCTGTGATAAATAATTTACCACCCGATCGAATTGTTTTTCGTTGATGAGCTTGCCATAGTTGGCGCTGTCCTCAGGCGCTTCACCGAAGTATTGTTTGATCCTTTCTTTCAAGCCTTCGATCAATGCTGCTTTTCTGGAAGCGTGCACCAATATATAATCCGGTGCCACGCACATTTGTCCTGCATTGGAAAACTTGGTCATGGCAATGCGTTTGGCGGCGATGGTGATGTTGGCATCTTCCTCCACCACACAGGGACTTTTTCCGCCCAGTTCCAATGTTACCGGCACTAATTTTTCTGCAGCCATCTGGTAGATAATCCTGCCTACCGTAGTACTGCCAGTATAAAAAACATGATCGAAAGTAAAGTCTTTCATCATAGCGGGAATAACAGTAGCGCCGTCACCCGATACGTAGCGTATGTATTCTTTGGAAAAAATACTTTCAATGATCTTCTGCATTACCGCGGCTGTTGCCGGGGCAAACTCACTCGGTTTCAAAACCACACAGTTACCCGCAGCTATCGCCCCAATGAGTGGTGTGAACAATAATTGAAAAGGATAGTTCCAGGGTCCGATGATCAGCACTACCCCAAGGGGTTCACGCATTACCCGGCTGCTGGAGGGCATATTAAGCAAATTGGTAGCTACCGGCTCCGGCTCCATCCATGCTTTCAGGTTACGAATTGCGTCATTCAATTCTGCCAGGAAAAAACCGTTTTCTGTTACCCAGCATTCTTCCCTGCTTTTTTTCAGATCGGTGTATAAAGCGGTATAAATTTCCTCTTCATGCGCAATTACGGCTTCCTTAAGCGCAAGCAACTGCAGCTTTCGGAAAGCATAGGGTTTGGTGGCGCCTGATTGAAAATGGTGGCGTAGTGTATGGAGACTCGAAAGAATGTTTGTTGACATGGTGGTGATTGACTATACAAATTAGGATTTGTTTGGAGGATTGCCAACACATCGGCGCTTTAGCGCCGCCCTTGCGAGCGCAGCGAAGCAACCTGTGTTGCGAACCGATAGCCACTGGCGATGTAACAGCAAATTATCTACCAGGTCAACCTGTAACTCTTAACTGATTTTATTACTTCAAGGATTTGTATCGAGACATTTCTTGGGCCATTCTCAACATCTGTAACATACGTTCGATCTACCTCCGCTCGAATCCCGCTAAAAACTCCATGATCCGCTTTTCAATTGGAGCATTCGTGCGGGAACACCTTAAAAAGCCATCACACTACCAATTCGAACCACGGGTTGCTTCGCTGCGCTCGCAAGGTGGCGCGTTTGACACGCGCGTGGGGAATTTTAATCAGGTTAGCATTCAAGGCAATTCGTTTTTGCATTATTTCATCAAAATGCAATAAATTCATACCTCAGTTCCAAAACCGTAATCTAACCATTCAGCCATGAAAAAAAGAT
>JANPIE010000121.1:0-4787 GCA_031424835.1 Chitinophagaceae bacterium | reverse complement strand
CTTTCATATCGGCATCGGTGAATTTGTTTTCACGCATCCAGGCATTTCCGAAAAAACCCGGGGAATACCAAATTCCTCCTAATATAAAAGCGGAAACAGCTGCGGTAATAATCGCCAACCAATTGAGTGAACTCATTTGTGTGCATTTAAGTATGAATGATCATAACACATATAGTTACCTAAACCTAAATAAATAATGATGACATTGATTGTCAAAAAATGCTAATTACGTGGTTACTAATTTGGTATTAAGCGTTCAGTCCTAAAAATCCTCTACTTCTTAATGGCAAGTATATTATCGATTCTTTCAGCTACATCAGCATAATGATACCTGGCAACATTATCCGTTGTGCGGGGTAATGCGGTTTTGATGTCGCTGCGTACCGTTCTCAATGCAGCCTTTAACACAGAAAGCACATCAGATCGCAACACATCCATTTGTCCAACCAAATACTTACTGAAATAACGACGAGGGTTGTCAACACGAAGCCCCGGAGGAAAACTAACTGTTGCCGGCTCTTTTATGATGGCTCCGATTTTTTCGACAAAAATCTTTTGGAAATTTCGTTCGTACCAGCCGGGCGCCTGATTTCCACTCATATTGCCCCATATACTTTTGCGCAGGTCAGTAATAAACTCGTCCAGCGTGTAGGCACTTGCCCCCTCCATTGCCATGTTATCCATAAGGCGTGCAAATCTGCCTGTATTCAGCAGATTATTGAGAACACTTTCCTGCATGGCACGTGCCTCATCCACAACCTGGTCCTGGTTGAACTGTTTCAGAATTTTAAAATCATACAGCCATTCTGGCTTTGTAAAAACCTGTGCATGGAGAAATTTCATAGCCTCCTGCTGTTTGGATTTAGGCACGGGCATAAACACATGTACACCCTCCTGGTCCATTGTTGCCGGGGTCTCATAAACGCCACCCACATTGGCGGCCGCATGATTTAAATACCTGACAAATTGTGAACGTATTTCGCCATATACTTCGTCCACTTCAGCATAGTCCTCACCACTTTCTTTTAACCAAACCGGCAGATTGGGCAAAATCCTTTGCAGGTTTTTAATCCCATAGGCACCGGCAATCATGGCATTATCACTCAGGTCCTCGTTTTGTGCCCGGGGATCAGTGAATGCCGCTCCTATTGCGGGACTACGCTGTCTTAAGTAGATCAGTCTTTTGTTTTTGAGCCTTTCTTTTACCAGTTCATTCAGCATTTGCTTTTCCTGGTACTCGGTTTTGCCGTATAATTTATAGCCAAATTCAATGGCCCACTCGTCATAGTCATTGATCCTTGGATAAATTCCTTTGATCCCGATATTGTCTTCCGGCTGCGCTACATAATTGAAGCGCGCATAATCCATTATGGAAGGTGTATGCCCGTTTGCCTCCACCCAGGCTTTGTCGCGTAACTTTTCTACCGGAACCGAGGAGGATGAACCAAAGTTGTGTAAGAGTCCCAGGGTATGACCAATCTCGTGGGAGGAAACAAACCGGATCAGGTCACCCATTAATTCGTCGTCGAAATTACCCTTGCGTGCCCGCGGATCCACGGCAGCGGTCTGAATCAGGTACCAGTTGCGCAGTATTTGCATTACGTTATGGTACCAGCCAATATGTGACTGTATTACTTCACCGCTTCTTGGATCATAGGTTTGGGGGCCATATGCGTTAGGGATATCCGAGGCGAAGTAGCGTATCATACTGAAACGCACATCTTCAGGGCTTATGGTTGAGTCATTTTCCGGAAAATCTTTTGCCAGGATAGCATTCTTAAAACCGGCTTTCTCAAATGCCTTGCTCCAATCCTCAACACCCAGTTTTAAATATTTTCTCCATTTTACTGGTGTTGCAGGATCAATGTAGTACACAATGGGATTGGCGGGTTCTACCAACTCACCCCGCATCATTTTAGAAACATCCTCCGCTTTCGGCTCCAATCGCCACCTGCGAATAAAAGACTCATCTGCAGCACGCTGTTTGTCGAGGGAGTAATTAGTATAGGCATTGGTAAAGTACCCCACCCTTTCGTCAGCAAATCTTCTTTGCATGGGAATTTTTGGAAGCATTACCAATGATGTGTTGAGCTCCAACGTTACAATACCTACATTACCGGCATCTGTTACAGATATTTGCGGATTGGTAGATGGGCCCGCAGAAAAGGTTTTGACGGTTCTGATTTCTGTGTTTTTTGGAAAGGACCGCATATATTGAACATAACTTCTGTCCGCCAAAAGATTTTGCAGACTATATGTTCTTTTAAACGCAGTGGATACAGACAATACCGGACTCTCCCCCTTAAATAAGTCCGTAACATCGATCACTACCCCTGATGAGTCCTTTCCGGTGCTTTTAATATCAAATGCAGCAACAATTGCTTCTGTATTTGAAGATTTGACCGCTGTACTAATGGGACTTTCGTCCGTAGAAACATTGAAATAGGAAACTACCCTCAAATAAATCTTGTTATCCGGTCCTCTTTCCCATCTGAGTGTTTGCCTGTTGCTTTCCTCTCCGCCATAACCTATACCATTGCTGGTTTTGGCCGTACGCACAATCACCATCCACTCTCTGTTAATCAGCGAGTCGGCTATTTCAAAATAATACTTATCGTCTATTTTATGTACTGTAAAAAAGCCGTCATCCGTTTTGGCTTTTTCCGTTATGACCTCTTTATAAGGTTTGATACCAGGTTTTGTGTCAGTAGCCCGGGCCGATGGCCCTGCAGCAGCGGGAGGGCTCGCCGGCCGGGGTTCCTGTGAATTAACAGTGGCTGCTGCAGCCAGCATAACGACTACCAATAAGTGCTTTCTGAGTTGAATCATTGTAATGTATTTTTATGTTGAGTTGCCGAATACAATGTTGCGTATGAACCATACTACCCTCCATGGCCGGCTCAGTTTCCTCCTGCCCTTCTTCTCTCCTCTTCTGAAGCAGTTGTGCGTCTCCTTGCAGCCTGAATTTTATTACTGCCAAAGCGGTAAATAATACTTAAGGTCCCGATCCTTGTGTCCCGAATGGCAGACAAGGTCTCGCGGTAAGTAGTAAAATAGCTTTTAAACCTTGGGTAGGTTCTCCATAAGAGGTCGGTAATAGCAAACCTGACTGTAGCCTTATTTTGCAGGATTGTCTTCTGAACGCCCAGCCCGATACCGTATGCGGCCCGGTCTTCCATTACACCATTTTTACCCCCGGAATTATAATTGAAACTAAATTCTCCGCCCCAGTTGTTCTTAAACGTAAGGGAATGATTTGTGGAAAAAACCGCATTGTAGTAAGCCGCATTTACTACTGTTTCAGCTACAAATCCTTTTACATGATTGTAAAACACATTCAGGTTATTAAGGGTGTTCCACCACCGGGCTACCCTGAAGGGAGTGGAAAGAGTCAGGCCCAGATAGTCTTCCGATTGAAAATTAACAGTTGTTTGCAGGGTTACCCTGTTGGCAGTTGGCATGAGCACAGGAGTAAGCAGGTTTTTTGTGTGGCTATAGCTAAACGCAGCGTTCCATTGTTTTTTGTTGTAGGACATTTCAAACGACCATGTTGTCTGTGGCAATAAATTCGGGTTGCCGGCTACATAAAAGCTTTGGTCCACAAATAACTTGAAAGGATTTAACTGCCCATAGGTGGGACGGTCTATCCGATGGCTCACAGATACACCTACCGACTCGTTTTCTTCCAGTTTGTATCGTACAAAAGCACTGGGGAAAAACTGCAGATAGCTGGTGTCATACTTGAGGCGGGTAAACAGTTGTTCCGTTGTAAGGTGGGTGGCTTCTGTTCGCAAACCTAACTGAAGCTCAAAGTTGCCACTAGTCGTTCGAAAGTTCAGATAGCCGGCCGTAATGTTTTCATCATACAAAAAATGATTGCTCTTAGATGAATCGAGTTGGGCTGGCAGTGATGAATTATCAAAGAATAGAACCCGGTTATCTGCCGAAACAAAACTTGTTTTTAACCCGGCTTCCAGTTTAGTATTAGCTGACAGGGGCTTTATATAATCCATCCTGGCGGACCTGATGCGCAAATCACCATCCTGGTCATTACTGAGCAAGTAAGGAGGCTGGTTAATGACACCGAGTTTATTATAATACAGTGATGTATAATCCGATGCCCAATCCTGAAGGAACCGCGCATAGTCTGCATCCACGGATATTTCCTGGCCAAGGGTATCTATGGTATACCTGAAGTTTATATTGGCCACATAATTGCGGGAATTCTCTTTGCCACCTGCCAGGGTATTAAAACTGGAAGCCAGGGATCCGTCCTGATCAATAACCAGCGATCTGTTATCTGTACTGCGATGCGTATTATTTAAATTGGCATTTGCAATGACCCCCAAAACCGCTCTCTTACTTATATAATAATCAAGTCCTAATCTTGCAGTAGGCAGATTAAATTGCCTTCGAACAAAATTATCCTGGTCGTACGAGCCCTTATATAAACCCGATTCATAAAAGTCCCGTCGCAAAACCAAATTATTCATCCAGTTAATCTTGTTATATCCGCTGCTGCCATAGAGATTTAACTTCTTTCCACGGTTATTAAACGTTAACGATGTATTACCACGTGAATAAATACCCTGTCCATAAGATGCGGTAACGGTACCATTTGTACCAAAGCGCTGATCTCTTTTCAACTTTATATCGATGATGCCGGCATTTCCGGCTGCGTCATACCTTGCGGATGGATTGGAAATGATATCGATCTGCTGAATAAGGCTGGATGGAATACTTCGCAGGTAGGTGCTTAACTGCTCACCAGACATTTGTGATGGCTT
>JANPIE010000120.1:0-30606 GCA_031424835.1 Chitinophagaceae bacterium | reverse complement strand
CGGTAGTCAGACTCTTTCGCTATCCTGAACAATTTTTCCAGGTCCATCGGTTCCGACCGCCCATTGTAAACCAGCTTTTCTTTTACCTGCCAGTTTACCGCATACCGGGTCGTTTTTCGCATTTCTGAATAGGGCTCATGGGTTACAAAACTGCCGGTATCCAATACCAACCCAAACCATTCGCTGTTCACCCGCTCGATTAGTTCGATGGTTTGATCGGCAGTTTTCACCAGGTCATTGTGGTTTTGCATGGCCACTATTACACCGTACTTCTGGCCGTGGTTTGCGCATTCTTTTATTGCATCCACTACCCAGGCTGATGCCTGCTGCCAGGTATAACCCGCGGGTAGAGTTCGCCCGGTGAAAATCCTGATCACCGGCGCTCCCAGTTTTGCCGCTACCTCTATCCATTTTTTTACCAGCACAATATCCGCTTCCCTTTTTGTACTATCCGGATCAGCAAATTCATTGCGGATACCGGTGCCACTGATGGCAATGCCCAGTTTATGCGCTTTTCTTTTCAGCCGATAGATGTACTCATCAGTAGGCACCGCAGGGTAGCCGGGAAAATAATAGCCTGTAAGATCTACAGCATCGAATCCCTCCCTTGCACAGAATTCGATAACTGCTTCCAGGTTGGTTTTACCATTGCGTAGCGGTTCATTAAAGGAATAGGCATTCAGGCTTATTTTAAAACGCCTGCTGTCTTTTTCGGCTTCAGCCTTTTGCCCTCTCTGAACCCAGGAAATATTTCCCGCGCCCGCAAGAGCAGTTACCGTTGCCATTGAACGAAGGAAATTTTTTCTTTGCATATCGTTTATTTATGTATTTAACTTGCCAGCTAAGTTCCGTAAGCAAACTTTTCCATCACCCGCATAGAAACCAGGGCATCTGCGGCCGAGCAGGGATTATCGGCCTGTCCTGAAAAATACTGAACCACTTTTTCTATCATGGGTTGCTGTATATGCTTAGGCGGGGTGAAATCAATGTGTTCTTTTTTTCCATCCACATCTAAGCTTAACTGGTGATCAAAAACAGGAAAGGAAATTTTCCCTCTGGATCCTGTGATTTCACAGATATCTTCCTGCAATCCCTCTGCAACCGTATAACACCATTGGCCTGTAAACAGGATATTCCCGGGAAAACGCATGATACCACCCACTAGGTCCTGCGCCTTGTATAAGCCCGCCTGGTTGGCTCCTATTCCTGTTATATCAGATGGCATCCCAAAAAAATATATTAGAATATCGAGCTGGTGGGGTGCAAGGTCATAAAAAAGTCCTGCGCCTCCGATAGCGGGATCTACCCGCCAGTTGTCTGTTGTTTGCGTGATCATTGCGGATTTATCCGGCTGCAGCATACTGATGCGTACGGTTCGTACGTCACCAATTTTTTTTTCCGCCAGTAATTGTTTGATATGCAAAAATTTGGCCAACTCCCTCCGGTAATGCGCCACGCATAATTTAATGCCGGTCTTCTCCGATACTTCCCGCATGCGTTCGCAGGCAGTTGTGTTTATGGCCATTGGTTTTTCTACATATACAGGTTTGCCTGCCTGCATAGCGGCAATGGCGTATTGTTCATGTGAGTTGGGCGGTGTTGCCACATATATCGCGTTAATCTCCGGATCATTTATCAGCGCCGCAGCATCCGTATACCATTTGGGTACTCCATGCCTGCGGGCATAGTCTTTTGCTTTGCCTGCGTCGCGGCGCATAACCGCTAACAGGGTAGAGCCTGCCGCTTTACTGAATGCGGGGCCGCTCTTAACTTCTGTTACATCTCCGCAACCAATAATACCCCATTGGATAGATCCCATGATAAGTTTAAATTAGGATGAACGCAATACAAAGTTTGAAATACGAAGTACAAAGTACGAACTAAGAAGATATTTCTGTAACGCGTTAGGCATAGTTCGCTTTTGGTTCGTTGTACTACATCGTTTTCGTAAATTTATTCGCCCCTGCTACGCGATACTGGGAAAAATGCACAAAATTCACAGTAAATATCAGCCCTGCTGGTAATCGATTTGCCATATAATCAACACAACATGAAAAAATCAAGAAGGTCCTTCCTCAGGAACCTCGCAGAGGGCTCAGCCGTAGTGGCCATCAGTGGTGTTAATTTGGGATTTACTGCAAAGAGTTACAAAAATATCAAAGGCGCCAATGACCGTATCCGTCTGTCGGTGATTGGTGTAAATGGAAGGGGCGCTGCTATGGCACCCATTTTTGCAAAGCAGCCCAATGCCGAAGTCATTTATATCTGCGACGTGGATGAAAAAGCCCGCACAAAAGGAATTGAAGCCGTGCAGAAAGCAGGCAAAGAAGCACCAAAGGGCGAGAATGATTTTCGAAAAACATTATTGGATAAAGATGTAGATGCAGTGTATATAGCTATGCCCGATCACTGGCATTCACCTGCTGCCATTCTCTGCTGCGCCGCCGGCAAACATGTGTATGTTGAGAAGCCATTATCACATAACCCGCGGGAAGGGGAACTGGCAATTGCGGCCGCGCGTAAATACAACAAAGTTGTACAAATGGGTGCACAGCGCCGTTCCTGGGCACTGCTTACAGAGGGGATCAATGAATTAAAAGCCGGTGCCATTGGCAAAGTACATCTTGCCAAATGCTGGTACACCAATAATCGCAAATCCATTGGTGTTGGAAAATCAGCGGCGGTACCGGCGGGTCTGGACTATGATCTCTGGCAGGGACCTGCACCACGAAGGGAATACAAAGACAACCTGATCCACTATAACTGGCACTGGTTCTGGCATTGGGGTACGGGAGAAGCATTGAACAATGGTACCCATGAAGTAGATGTGGCACGCTGGGGACTGGGAGTTGATTATCCGCTCAGCGTAAATTCAACAGGGGGCAGGTACTATTTTAAAGGCGACGATTGGGAAACACCGGATACACAGGTAATCACCTTTAATTGCCCCGACGCAACACTGGTATGGGAGGGAAGAAGCTGTAGTCCCTTCAAAGTGCAGGGCGCGGATCGCGGTGTATTGTTTTATGGAGAGAAGGGCGTAATGCTTACGGGACATAACGGATATACCATCTATGACGATCGTGGTACGGTCATCAAAGAAATAAAATCCAACGCCGTGATTGATGGCCGCAATACTGCCAGCCCTAATGAAGGACTTGACGCGGTGCATATCCATAATTTCCTGGACAGTATACGTATGAGTAAACTTCCCAATTGTGATGTAGAGATAGGTCATAAAAGTACTTTATGGGTACAACTGGGAAACATTGCCCAGCGTATGAACCGAACACTGCATATAGATCAGTCCAACGGACACGTGAGAGATGACAGGGAGGCGATGGGACTCTGGGGTAGAAAATACGAGAGTGGCTGGGAGCCGAGGGTTTAGTTGTGTTGGGATCTTGGACTGGCTGCAATGGCTAAGGGGTTAATGAGGTTAAAGGGGTTAGAGAAGTTACCGTAGTTGGATGGGTACCACTCTTCAAATGACAACGTAACCCATCAGAAAGATCTCTAAATCCAGATTCTTTTCCCAATAAATAATTACTTCAACCACATCAACATCTTTAACCCAATCTAACCGTTTTCATCTCTTTAACCATTTTATTCACCCCAACCACATTCCCCTAAACCCAAAACACCATGTCATCAAGAAGAAGTTTTATCCAGAACACTGCTTTGAGCCTCGCTGGGTCGGCAGCTATTCCGTTGTTAGGAAAGTCAGCAGTGACCGGAGCGCCAGCTTCCCCTGCTGATTCGCTGCCATTGGCAGTAGGTATTGCGGGTTATACTTTCGCGAAGTTTGATGTTGACCAATCGATCGCTATGATGAAACGCATGGGTGTACAAAATCTTTCTGTGAAAGATATTCATCTGCCATTGAACAGCAGTGATGAAAAAATTAATTCTGTTATCGGAAAATTCAAAGCGGCAGGAATCAATGTGTACACTGTGGGTGTGATCTATATGCGAAACCGGGAGACAGTTGATCTTGCCTTTAGCTATGCAAAAAAAGTAGGTGTTAACATGATCGTAGGTGTTCCCGGTTACGACCTGCTGGATCATGCCGAAGCACAGGTAAAAGCCTATGATATCAGGCTGGCTATCCACAACCATGGCCCTGAAGATGCACTGTATCCTGGTCCCAAAGATGTGTACGACAGGATCAAAAACCGCGACCAGCGGATGGGATTGTGTATCGATATCGGTCATGCTATGCGCGCAGGGGCCCCTCCCGAAAAAGCGATCAGGGAATACAAAGACCGGTTGTTTGACCTGCATATCAAAGATGTAAGCATTGCGGCCAAAGATGGCAAGGCGATTGAGATAGGAAGGGGTGTGATAGATTTTCCTGCTGTGGTGGAATCGCTGCGGAAAATAAAATTCCAGGGCATCAGTAGTATCGAATATGAAAAAGATATGACGGACCCGTTGGCGGGCATTGCCGAATCGATAGGGTATTTTAAAGGGGTGGTGGCGACGGAGGATTAGAGGAAGGGTTTGGAAGTCTGAAGTGAGGAGTCAGAAGTGAGAGGGGAAGATTGTTTTTTTAATATTTGGAACCTGTGGAATTTTTTTCTGCGGGTTTCTTTTTTTTTCGGATTACTGTACCATTCAATATATTTAGACCTATGAAATCAAAATTCTTTCGGGGCTTTTGCTGTATTAGGAATATGGCAAAGTTTTTTTGTATCGCAATGATGTTATCTGTAAGTGGATTATCGGCGCAGGATTCTTTACTCATCAGCAGGATGGTGAAGGAAGGCACTAATCATTCTCAGTTGGAAAAAATGGCGCATGAATTAATGGACAGGATCGGTCCGCGCTTAACAGGTACACCACAAATGAAACAGGCCAATGACTGGGCCGTTGCAAAATATACTGAATGGGGTATCCCTGCGCGCAACGAGCAGTGGGGTGAATGGAAAGGTTGGGAGCGGGGCATAACGCATATTGATATGCTCTCACCCAGGGTGCGCACGCTGGAAGGAACCCAGCTTGCCTGGAGCCCTTCCACCAATGGCAAAGCTGTGACCGCAGGACTGGTTATTATTCCTGACGTTGCAGACTCCCTCGCATTTCAAAAGTGGCTGCCCGCGGTAAAAGGGAAGTTTGTCATGATATCCATGAATCAACCTACCGGCCGGCCAGATTATAACTGGCAGGAGTTTGCTACCAAAGAATCGTTTGATAAAATGAAGGCTGCACGTGCGGCACAGACACAGGACTGGGCAAGACGTATCCGTAAAACAGGATACAGTGCGCGTATGCTTCAGGTTATCCTGGAAAAAGCGGGTGCCGCGGGTATCATCGGCAATAACTGGTCGCAGGGTTTTGGTGTCGATAAAATATTCAATGCTTATACTACATCGATCCCAACCGTTGATATTGCCCTGGAAGATTATGGGTTGCTGTACCGACTTGTAGAATCAGGTGACGATCCCCAAATCAGTATCCGCGCAGATTCAAAAGCCCTGGGCACGGTACCCGTATTTAATACGCTTGCTGAAATAAAAGGCACGGAAAAGCCGGATGAGTATGTGATGCTTTCAGCGCATTTCGATTCATGGGATGGCGGAACAGGGGCCACAGATAACGGAACAGGTACTCTCACCATGATGGAGGCTATGCGCATACTCAAGACCGTCTATCCCAATCCCAAACGTACCATTTTGGTAGGGCATTGGGCAAGCGAGGAACAAGGGCTGAATGGGTCCAGGGCATTTGTGGAGGACCACCCGGAAATTGTACAGAAATTGCAGGCATTGTTCAACCAGGACAATGGAACAGGTCGCGTGGTAAACATTTCCGGCCAGGGATTTCTTAACTCGTATGAGTTTATCAGTCGTTGGTTATCGAAGGTGCCAGGTGAAATGCGTACCCAGATTGAAACCCGTTTTCCGGGAACACCCGGTGGCGGCGGATCAGACTTTGCTTCTTTTGTAGCAGTAGGGGCACCAGGCTTTTCTTTAAGCTCCAATAGCTGGTCTTACGGAAACTATACCTGGCACACCAACCGTGATACCTATGATAAAATCGTTTTTGACGACGTACGCAACAATGCGATTCTTGCCGCTATACTAGCATACATGGCCAGTGAGGATCCTGCCACCACCTCGCGTGAACGCAGTGTTATGCCCATAGATCCCAGAACTGGCAGGCAAACACAGTGGCCGGCGCAAAACAAGGCTATCCGGAAAGGGCCCGTTGCGCCTGTAAATTAGTTATGATCAACGGATGTAGGAACTCCTGCAGCCCGAATGCGGGTTATCGATCTGGCTACAGGGTTCTGCATCCTTCTTCCTTTAGTTAAAAAGAGATAGCTGCGAACGCTGATCCTTTACAATTTTTCTTCGGATAACAGGCGGGGGCGGGGCAGCATACACGCTCCCTTTATCGGCTATATGGTAGAGTTCCGTTTCCCGGTGCCGGGAAGCCACCACTATCTGTGTATTGCCGGCATGCTGATCAAATAATGCCTGCACCAGCGCCGGGTTATTATTATTCTTTGAAAGATGCGATAAAAACAAATGGTGCATGAAGGGTGGCCTGTGCCTTTTGAACAGTTCCAGCGCCTGTGCATTGGAAAGGTGTCCCATGCCACCGCGAATACGCCTTTTTAAATGATAGGGATAACCTCCATTTTCCAGCATCTCTTCATCATAATTGGCCTCAAGGAAGGCTGCATGACATTGTTTGAAATAGTGTACCACATGTTCACAGGCCATTCCTATATCGGTAAAAATACCCACTTTCACATCTTTGCATGAGACGAGAAAACTACAGGGATCACTCGCGTCATGAAATTTAGGAAAAGCAGTGATGCTCAGTCCGCCGATAATCACAGGTACATGCACCTGGAAGGGCACTACCAATTGCTGATCTATTTTTAGCCGGCCGTTCTCCAGTGTGGGCTTTGTAATGTATACAGGTAATCGGTGTTTTGCAGCGAGCACTGTAATGCCGGCGATATGGTCACCATGTTCATGCGAGATGAATACCGCTTTCACTTTCTCCATAAACAATCCCAGCCGTTTCATTCTCTTCTCCGTTTCCCTGCACGAGATTCCGGCATCAACCAAAATGGCTTCTTCTTCATTGCCAATATAATAGCAATTGCCGTTGCTGCCGGAATTTAAAGATGCGATGAATAAAGACATGGGGAAGGATTACGGCAAAAATAATCCCGCTCATCCATAAAACCGGTAAACACTGTAAATGTTTTTCACGCAAGTTGTATATTGGACAACACTACCCGTCACAAAAATTTACCATATGCAAAGATTTGCCAGAATCGCCGCTGTACTTGTTACTGTTTTTGCCCTTGCCTGTACCGGAAACAAAGACAAACCCGGAGAGGATTTCCTCGTGAAAAACCTCGATACTACGGTTGATCCGGCCGAAGACTTTTACCTGTATGCGAATGGCGGATGGATCAAAAACAACCCCATCCCCGCGTCTGAAAGCAGTTGGGGTGTGGGCCACCTGGTGCAGGAAGATATCTATGTTCGGCTGAAAACGATCAATGAAAAAGCTGCGGCTGATAAAGCTGCAAAAGGGTCCGTTTCACAGCAGGTGGGCGATTTCTGGGCGAGTGGTATGGATTCTTCAGCAGCGGAAAAACAAGGTTTGCAGCCTTTGCAACCCTATTTAAAAACCATTGATGACATCCGGAGCCTTAACCAATTGATTGAAGTAGTGGCCACCATGCATAGAAGCGGTGGCAACGTGTTATTTTCCGACGGTGTAGGCCAGGATGACAAGAACAGTGCAGCCAATGCGTATTTCGTGAGCCAGGGTGGATTGGGGATGCCTAACCGCGAGTATTATTTTAACAGCGATGAGAAATCAGTAAACGTTCGCAATGCCTACCGAAAATATCTTTCCCAAACTTTTCACCAGTTGGGCGACGATGCAGCTACCGCCGAACAGCACACGGCAAAAGTGATGGAGCTTGAAACAAGGCTGGCAAAAGCGTCGAGGAAACTCGAGGACCTGCGTGATCCATATAAAAACTATAACAAGATGCACCTGTCCAGGCTCCAGCAGACTAGTCCCCTTTTTCCCTGGTCGGTATACCTTTCAAAAATCGGCATCAGTCGCATCGATTCCGTGATCATTGGTCAGCCCGAATTCATTGCAGCATTTAACAAAGAGCTGAGTGCAACGCCACTAGCCGACTGGAAAGAGTACCTCCGGTTTCACCTGGTGCGCCGCAATGCATCTTACCTGGATAGTGCCAGCTTTATGAATAATTTCCGGTATACACAAACGCTTCGTGGCGCCAAAGAACCAAAGCCGCGATGGAAGCGCGTGCTCGACGCACAGGAAGCCGTAATGGGCGAAGCGCTGGGACAGCTTTTTGTGAAAGAATATTTTAATGAATCTGCAAAGACCAGGTATGATCAACTTGTTGAAAATGTGCGTGCGGCTTACAAAGAAAGAATAGCAAAACTGGCATGGATGTCTGACAGCACCAAGCGGCGCGCTTTTGCCAAACTGGACAGGGTAAAAAAGAAAGTAGGGTATCCTGATAAATGGCGTGACTTCAGTTCTCTTGAGATCGATCGCGGGCCTTTTGTGCTGAACATGATCCGGGCAAGGGAGTGGTGGTTCAAAGTAGGCATTGATAAACTTAGCAAACCGGTTAACAGAGACGAGTGGCAGATGTCGCCCCAAACGTATAATGCGTACTACAATCCCAGCAATAACGAAATCGTGTTGCCCGCCGGAATTTTTGCAGTGCCCGGCATGAAAGACGCTGACCTGGATGATGCATTTATCTATGGCTATGCAGGCGCTTCAACCATAGGTCATGAACTAACGCATGGCTTTGATGACCAGGGTCGTCAATATGATGAAGAAGGCAACCTGAAAAACTGGTGGCAGGAGACAGATAGCAGGCAATTTACCGAACGGGCCGCTAAAATCATACGACAGTTCAATGAATACATACCGGTAGATACCCTGCACGTTAACGGTGATGCAACGCAGGGTGAGAACATAGCTGACCTTGGCGGATTGCTGATTGGACTTGATGCGTTTAAAAAAACCGATGCGTACAAAAAGAACGAAAAAATTGGAGGGCTCACCCCGATGCAGCGTTATTTTATTGGCTATGCATACGGTTGGATGTACCAGACCCGCAAAGAATCACTGGCCAGCCAGCTAAAAACAGATGTACACGCACCAGAGAGAGAAAGAGTTAATGGCCCCATGGTAAACATACCTGAATTTTATGAAGCTTTTGGTATAAAGCCCGGCAGTAAGATGTATCGGGCCGATAGTTTGCGTGTGAATATCTGGTAAACTTTTGCATAAATCCCCAGGCGCTTCCCGTTTTAACAATGTAAACCATATGAAAAATATTTGCATCACCATAGTTGCTTTCAGCATTTGCTATTTTTCCAATGCGCAGGCAATGGTAAACACCTGGTTAACGGATCCTGCAGGAAATATTTTTTTTACGAAACAATTATCTCGCCTGTCCTTTTCCAAAAAAGATGCACGCGCTACTGGGCCGATCATTGCTATGGACCCATCGAAAAAATACCAATCGATAGATGGTTTTGGTTTTGCCTTAACGGGTGGCAGCGCTATGCATATCATTCGGATGAACAAATCTGCCCGGGCTGCGCTGCTGAGAGAGTTATTTGCCACCGATAATAATCATATCGGTACCAGTTACCTGCGTTTGAGTATCGGCGCTTCTGATTTGAATGACCATGTGTTCTCGTACGACGACTTACCGGCGGGGCAGACGGACACGGCGCTTGCACATTTTGATCTTGGCCCCGACAAAAAGGATGTGATACCGGTGTTGAAAGAAATTCTGCAAATAAATCCCCACCTCATCATCATGGGCTCACCATGGTCGCCGCCGGTATGGATGAAAACAAATGGCGATACGAAGGGTGGCAGCCTGAAGCCGCAGTATTATGCTGCTTATGCAAAATATTTTGTGAAATACATACAGGCCATGCAGAAACACGGTATTCGCATAGATGCGGTTACTGTTCAGAATGAGCCACTGCATCCCGGTAACAACCCAAGCCTGTTTATGCCGGCGCCCGAACAGGCCCTGTTTGTAAAGGAATATCTCGGTCCTGCATTTAAAAAAGCGAAAATCCGGACAAAGATTGTTGTGTACGACCATAATGCCGATAAGCCGGAATATCCCATCTCTATCCTCAATGACTCAGCCGCAAAAAAATACATTGATGGATCTGCGTTTCATTTGTATGAGGGGGATATATCAGCATTGTCCAAAGTTCATGAGGCACACCCTGACAAGCATATCTATTTCACAGAACAGTGGGTAGGTGCTCCTGGTGATGCGAGCCGCGATATACGGGAACATATAGAGAAGCTGGTTATCGGTGCCACACGCAACTGGAGCCGCAATGTAATTGAATGGAACCTTGCGGCCGACCCGCAACAACTCCCCCATACCGACAGGGGAGGATGCACAAGTTGCCTGGGCGCGGTTACGATAGACAAGGATAAGGTTACGCGTAACCCTGCGTATTATATCATTGCACATGCTGCTAAACACGTCAGACCCGGATCGGTGCGTATTGCTTCAGACATTCCAGGGTCGTTGCCTAATGTTGCCTTTACAACGCCCGCGGGAAAAACGGTGCTGATCGTTTTGAACACTTCTTCTGCAAGTACCCGCTTTTCTGTAACCTGGAAGAATCAGCAGCTGCCATTGGTACTGCCTGCGGGAGCCACCGCCACCTATGTATGGTAGTACTTCAGTTGTGGAAAATTTTCTACTTAGGGTATTGATTTAGGCAGCGAGTCTCTGTCAAAGTGAACATCTGTGCATGGCACCAGATTTGCCTTTTTAAGGGTTTACATCACCCTTTAAAAAGCGTTCATATGAAAAAGCTCAGTTTTATTGTGCTCACAGGTGCCATCCTGTTCTGCTCCTGCGGAAATGGCGAAAATGACAACAAGAACGGGGACACCAGTGTACTCGTATCAAACAAAGATGGCGAAGTAATGGTGCAACAGCCCGACACTTCTGCCAAATCAGCTAACCCAACAGTTGATGACAAAGCCGCTGAATTTGTAAAAGATGCTGCTCATGCCGGCATGAAAGAAGTTGAATTGGGTAAATGGGCCCAGGAGTATGGTACACGAAAAGAAGTAAAGGATTTTGCCGCTATGATGGTTGCTGACCATACCGCAGCAGGTGAGGAGCTCAGGAAGATCGCCGGCACCAAAAATGTAGTGGCTCCTGTGATGGTTCCTGATAATGTAAGGGACAATATCGACAAAATGAAAACCAAAAAGCAGGGTACTGAAGTTGACAAAGCTTATGTAAACGAAATGGTGGATGATCACAGGAAAGCTGTTGACATGTTTGAAGATGCAGCCAAGGACCTTACCGATGCGGACCTGAGGAATTTTGCGTCCAAAACATTGCCTGCACTGCGCAAGCATTACGACATGATCAAAGCGATCAAGGATAAAATGTAATTACAGCTATCTCAATTAAAAACATCTTATGAAAAAGATCGCAGGTATACTGCTGGGCTCAGCAATTTTTTGGGCCTGTGGTACGCAGGAAGTAAAGGTAACCACCACCACTGATACCACAACAGGTAAGGAAGTAGTGGTGGTGCCGGAAAACGGCAACACCACCGGTAGTAATGTCAATAGTTCCGTTGACAGCAGAAGCATGGATTTTGCCATGAAAGCTGCCAATGGAAGTATGATGGAAGTTGAACTTGGACGCTGGGCCCAGGACCATGCCGTAAGCCAGGCTGTAAAAGACTTTGGCAGCATGATGGTTACGGATCATTCCGCCGCCAGCAGTCAATTGCAAACCATTGCTTCTGCCAGGAATATCAGCCTGCCCGGTGCAGTATCGGCTGATACAAGAAAACATATGGATGACCTGATGGCCAAACAGACAAAGGATTTTGACAGGGCGTATGTAGATATGATGGTTGTTGACCACCAGAAAGATGTGCGTGAATTTGAAGAAGCATCCAGGAACCTTCCGGACGCGGATCTTAGGGATTTTGCGGCGCGCACGCTACCTACGCTACAGAAACACTATGACGCAATTAAAGCAATCAGGTCAAAGATGTAATGGTCGTGATACGGTAACTTGTTTACCTATGAAAACCATCACGGGCCCCGGATTTCCGGGGCTTTTTTTGGTAAGAACGGTTAGGATTCATGATAAACCCTGCCGAAAACCCGTTAAGAAATGCTAATTCTGTATTGGAAAAGTGAGGTATGAATACATCTGAAAACAAATCTGGTTACAAGTCAAAAATAATAGGGCTGATAATAATCCTGGTGCTGGCTGTTGCCTTCATGTTTTATTATCATTTCTTTCCCCGGCCATCGGAGATCATAACGGGTAGTTGCCAACTATATACACCTGCTCATGCGGAAACTTAGGCGGTGGTTGGTATCGGGTTCATGCCGAAGTCTGGTGGATCGATAATGGCGCGCTGGCTGTAGAGAAATTGGGGTGTTGCCCCGCACGAAACTATTTAATAACGTAAATAATCATCGATGAGTAGAAGACCACTTGCCTATTTGATCATTGCTTTTTGCTCATTATTGCCATGGATGGTAACAGCGCAGCATTCGGCAAACCTAAAGTTGCTGGTGCAGGGCTACCTGGATTCTGTACAGAAAGCCAATGGTTTCCCTGGTATGACACTCACCTATGCAATGGGCAGCGATCAGCCCGTACACCTGGCCACGGGTTATGCAGACAGGGAAAAAAATAAGATGATGCGCCCGGGCGATATTTTCCTGAGTGGTAGTGCGCCCAAAATGTTCTATGCAGTGGCGGTGATGAAACTGGTAAAAGCATCCCGCCTGCAGTTGGATGAACCCATTGAAAAATACCTGGGTTCCAAAGCCTGGTTTCAGCGTTTGCCCAATGCAAAAGAAATAACAGTACGGCACCTGCTCCAGCACACATCCGGCATTCCCGAGTATTATACGTTTGGTGATTTTATGCAGCGTATGCGCAATGAACCCGATAAAACCTGGTCGCTCGAGGAACTCATTGCTTACATACTCGATCAACCGGTAAAAACAAAGGCGGGTGAGCGATTCAGTTATGCAGATACGAATTACCTATTGCTGGGATTGCTGGTAGAAGCGGTAACCGGTACTTCCCTGTATCAATGGGTTGACAAAGAAATACTCTCTGTACTGAAAATGAAAAGCACCAGGCCTTCCAATGCAAGAAAGTTGAAGGGCCTGGTAATGGGTTACTCCATGCCCAAAAGTGTTTTTGGCTTCAGCGGTCCAACAATGCAGGATGGCAAGTTTGTGATCAATCCGCAGTTCGAATTAATGGGTGGGGGATATGTATCTAATACGGTTGACTGGGTAGTTTTTATCAGGGCGCTGTTTGCAGAAAAACTTATAGATACTTCCTCGCTTCACCTGATGATGAAAGGTGTACCGGCCAATACCGGCCGCGAACACCAGTATGGTTTGGGTATGCAGATCAGGCCCTCGGTCTACGGAACCGGTTACGGTCATGGGGGCTGGTTCCCGGGCTACCTCACTGAAGTGGAATACTTCCCGCAAAAAAATATCGCCATCGCTATCCAGAGTAACACAGATGATGGGAGCCTTGTAAAAGGCCAGTTACGTGGACATCTGCTGCGTATTCTCAAACTGATTGCGGATCATTAGCAGGCAGGCGGTACGGGTTGTATTTTTTTTTCTTCCGGTTGTGTTTTTATAATGGTAGCTATGCCCGATAGCTACACCCCTGAATCAGCAGAGGGTACCTTTAAAAAAATAACCCGCCACATCGGGCGGGTTATCGTAAGTATAAAGGATTTAATTAGTTCTTCTTTGGCGATGCAGAAGCTGGTGCCTTCTTCGCGGGCGCAGGCGCTGCAGCCGGCGCGGTGCTGGTAGCTGCGGCTTTCACTTCTCCGCCGATTGTCAAAACAATGGTGGGGGTTGTTGCCGAATTGGTTGCTACCGTAACTGTGCGGTTAATCACACCCAGTGCGGCTGCGTTATAAGTAACTTTTACATTTCCTTTTCCCCCCGGGGCAATGGCTTCCTGGGTGTATTCCGGAACCGTACAACCGCATGAACCGGTGGCGCTTTTGATAACCAGCGGTTCCTTTCCTGTATTGGTGAATGAAAAATTATGCGTGACAGGGATGCCCTGTGGAATGGTGCCGAAGTCATGCTTTTCTGTAGCAAAGCTAATTACGGATTGAACGCCGGCTCCAGGGCTTGCCGCCTGTGCCATTTGCGAATAAGCTGAGTTTGTTAAACCCAAAACAACCATCAATGCAAATAAAATCTTTTTCATATAGTATTAATTTGTGGGTGGAAAGATAGCTTTTTTTCTTTTTCTGAAGGACGTTGTAAACCTTAAAGTTTCCTTTAACCCCATACTCCCCTGCATAAGCCGGTAAAGTGGAGAATTTGGTTATTTTAGGCGAATGAAATTGCTTCCTGCCCCCATATTCCTTTTTTTTGCCATAGCAGCCTGTGGTGTTAGGTATTCCGCCGGCAACGCCCACGCCCACAATGACTATGAACACCCTGTGCCATTTTTCACCGCTTTCGATGCAGGATTTGGGTCAATAGAAGCCGATGTATTCGTGGACAAAGAAGATCTTTACGTAGCACACAACAGGGAGGATATCCGTGCCGGCCGCACCCTGCAGGCGCTTTACCTGGAACCTTTGCTGAACTCCCTCAAAAAAGATGACCTGCGGCAGGTTAGGCTTCTGGTAGATATTAAAGACGATTATAAACGGGCGCTGGACATTCTGATCAAAAGCCTTGACCCCTTACGTACCTACCTGTCGCATGGCCCGGTAAGCAACCGTCTAACGGTTCTGATAACAGGTAAGCGACCCCCGCCCGCCCAGTACCATCTGTACCCCGACTATATTTTTTTTGACGACGACCTGAAACTTCCACATAGTCCTGATGAGTGGAAACGGGTGGGGCTGGTAAGTCTTCCCTTCAATAAACTATCGGCATGGAAGGGAAGCGGGCGGATCCCCGGGCCCGAGAAAAGCATACTCAAACATAAAGTCGACAGCGTACACAGGGCCGGCAAGCAGATCCGTTTCTGGGCAGCACCCGATACAGCGCTTTCATGGAAATGGCAAAAACGATTGGGCGCGGACTATATAGGCACAGACAAAATAGCTGAACTTGCTGAGTGGTTTCCTTCAAACAAACGCAGGTAGGTAGTTACCGGATCCGCGTGAATCGGGTTTATGCCCGCAGTGATTTCTGCTTTTTTACCGCGGCAAGCAAATGCTCAATGCAAATGATATTTTCTGAATCGTTCAGCGGGATGGATATCTCCCATGTTTGTTCCACTGCGTTGAGCAGATATAACATCTCCCAGTCTACCAGGTGGAGGTCCTTTTTGAGGTCGGTTTTCAATGTTAAAACAGGGGGGTAAATATTCAGTTTCTTCTTCAGCAGTTTCTCAATGCTGCTTACAATTGGTTGCATAACGGATAGGTTTCGGTTAATAAGGCTAAGAACCCTAGGAGACCAAAAACGTTGCCAAGTCTGTACTAAAGACATGTTAATACGCTTAGAAACGACGAAATGCGACTGAAATTGTATCTAAATATCTTTCCAATGATCCGCAAGAGGAGCAGACTTTTTAGACAGCAGGCTGCGTTTGCCTGCAACCAGTTCCTTGCCGTCAGCGGATTTTTTATGCTGGTCAATGATCTTCTCCTCAAGGTGTATATGTGTTTTTTCTGCCTTGATGGCCTGGCGGAGAAGTGCGAATAATCCCATATAAAAATTGGCCACCCAAACCAGTGAAAACCCGGATATGAGGTAACCTCTCCAGCCGGGTAGCAGCAGCGTATACTCTGTTATGAACAGGAAAGCAATGGTAACGTAATGACTGAAACAATACTCGCAGGTAAACAAATAAAAACACTTGCGCAGCAGAAAGTTTCGATGTTGTTTACTTTGATTTACGCAGTATTCACGCGGTTCCCTGAACACTTCCTCATGGGTAACCGTCCATGCGATGCAGGCAATGGGAAGCGCGAGAACAAAGAGCCATACCAGTTGATCAGTCTGCATACAGGGTTATTTAGAAGTAGTGCAACCTACCGTGATATTATTTTTTTGATCGGGAATAGGTGTATAGGCATAACATTGTGCGCATCCTGAGCCCGGCACCCGGGTAAGCATGAAACTGAATTCATCACCTTCCTGTACAGTTGCCGGAAAATCGCAGGAATTAGCCACAGTGAATACATTTTCGTAATTCTTACGCGATAAGCTGTCTGTCCAGTTACGGGCCAGTTCAATCCCTTCCGCGGAACGGCTCATCAGTTGAATTACCCGCTGTCCGCAGATGCCTTTTTTCACCAGTTTGCCGGTAAAACAGTTTTTACCCACTGCCATTTGTGATTTCGGGGTGCAAAACTGGAAAACGGCTGCAATGACCACTAATCCAAGCAGAATATGCTTTTTCATAGACTCTTTAGCCACTAAGCTTAAAATCACGTGCCATAGCAGGGGGGTGGAGTTTGGAGTTTGGAGTTTGGAGTTGGGAGTTGGGAGTTGGGAGTGTTTCGGGGGGGTGAGGGAGATTTTTGGAAAAAAGAGTACCTTTTTGTAACCTTTTTTCTGCGCATCAGTTTCCTATGTATACCTAACACCTAACACCTAACACCTAACACCTAACACCTAACACCACTGCTTGGACCCGCTAACCGATAACGCAATCATGTTGAAAGTGAAGAATGGCGATCTTGACAAGATGGGTCTGCTGTTTGAACGCTATCACCGACAATTAATGGGTTTTTTGTTTCATATGACGGGGCAGCGGGAAATGAGCGAGGACCTTGTGCAGAACGTTTTTTATCGTATGCTCAAATACAGGCATACATTCCGGGGCGAGGGCGAATTCAAATCATGGATGTACCATGTGGCGCGCAACGTGGTACATGATGAGGGCAGATCGGCCAGGCGAATGGTTAAACACCAGGAGCTGGATGAATTTGCAGAAAGGATGGGTGGCGGTGCGGTTGCCGATGAGCACCTGCAGAAAAACCAGGAACTGAAAGCGTTGCAACAGGCGCTGGCACGTCTAAGCGAAGAAAGCCGCGAAGTGCTTGTGCTGAGCCGGTTCCAGGAAATGAAATACCATGAAATTGCCGGGATAATGGATATCACAGAAGGTGCCGTGAAAGTAAGGGTACACCGGGCACTGCAGCAATTAAAGAAAATTTACTTTAAAATGGAATCGAATGAAATGTGAAAACGATAAAAGAGAACTGACACGCTGGATCAATAACCAGATGGATGCTGCGGAACGTGCAGCGTTTGAAACACATCTTGCACAGTGTGCGGAATGCCGGGTGGAACTGGAAACAGACCAGCAGGTATGGGACATGATGGGAGAGATCACTACACCCGAACCCTCTGCTTCCCTGCGCCCTCGTTTTTATGCCATGCTCGATACCTACAAAGAATCGCAGCAGCAATGGAAGAGTCCTTTTGCCGATATCAGGGATATGTTCAGGCAGTTCTGGAGCGTTCAGCCCGGGTTCCGGCTGGTATATAGCGTACTGCTGGTGATAGCAGGCCTTGCACTCGGTTACCTTCTCAACCACCAGACAACCGGTGTGAACAACAAACAGGAGATTGCAGAACTCTCTTCGCAGGTGTCTGAAATGAAAGAGATGATGATGTTGTCATTGCTTGAAAACCCTTCCGCATCTGAAAGAATTCGCGGTGTTAGCTATACTTCGGAGATTGACGGATCAGGCAGTAACAAGGAAGTGGTAGACGCCCTGCTGGCAACACTTAACAGTGATCCGAATGTGAATGTGCGATTGATGACACTGGAAGCGCTTACCACACTTGCGCCTAAAAGCCCGGCGGTAAGAGAAGGACTCGTGCATTCCATCATGCAGCAGGAATCACCACTGGTACAGTCGGCGCTTGCAGACGTGATGTTGAAACTCCAGGAACGTCGGGCGGTCCAGTCATTCAGGAAATTACTGTTGCAAAAGAGCCTGAACAATTTTGTCAGGTCAAAGATCGAACAAACCATTACCGGACTCATTTAAACAAACCATCTATGAAACAACTGATTATCCTCCTGCTGGCAGGATGCGCATTTTCCTGTGCCCAACGGGTGCTTGCCCAGGAATACAAAAACCATGTAAGCAAAGAGTTTACTCCGCAGAAAAATGCCTCGGCAACCGTATTATCTATCTACAACGTATATGGCGCTATTAAGGTGGAAGGATATGCGGGTGATAAAGTAATGCTTGAGATCGATGAAAAAATCAGCGCCAAAACCAGTGAGGCCCTTGAACTGGGCAGGAAAGAGAGTAAGCTTGAATTTGACCAGGGAACTGATACCATCATGGCCTATATCACCGGGCCATATGATTCACGCCCTCGCCGCTGGTCCGACAACGACCGCAGGTATGATCGCCGCGGCCCAGCATATAAATATGCCCTTGAATTTACCGTAAAAGTGCCTTTCGGCATGAACCTGAATATCTCCACGGTTAACGACGGAAATATCATAGTAAAAGATGTGGCAGGCTCCCTGCGGGTGCATAATGTGAACGGTGCTATCACTGTTGCCAATGCAAAAACAGGTGCGATGGATATTCATACCATCAATGGGAATGTAACTGTAAATCACCTGGGCGTGCCCATTGCCGAATCTTCTTACTATACGCTGAATGGGAAATTAGAAGTTACCTATCCCGCAGACCTTTCGGCTGACCTTCGCTTTAAGAGTATGAATGGCTCATTCTACACAGATTTTGAGGACGTGAAAGTATTGCCCGGTACAATTGTAAAAACGCAGGAGAAAAAAGCGGATGGTATTATCTATCGTCTCAATAAAAACTCTGATGTGCGGGTAGGCAACGGTGGAAAAATGTTCAAATTTGAAACCCTTAACGGAAATATTTATATCAAAAAACAGTCTTAGCAAGCAACTTAAAAGAAATTTTCAAACAAGCAAATATGAAAACAGTAAACATAGCAAGCATATTCCTGTTAACCCTATTGATGGCTACAGGAGCCATAGCGCAAACTGCTCCGCAGTCGGAACAACTAACGGTGCCCCTGACTGAGCCAGGCAAGCCCTTCAAATTAAATGTGTCGCTCACCAATGGATCTATCAGGATTGTTGGATATGAGGGCAAAGAGGTGGTGATAGACGCGGAAACCGGCAGTGGGAGAAAAAGGGAAACAGAAAAAGAGAAAAACGGCGTGAATGTGAATATTAATACCCATACCAATGTCAATGGCAACAGGGATAAGGAAGTGCCTTCAGGCATGAAGCGCCTGGCAGCTGCTGGCAATGGTATGGACATCACCGCCGAAGAAAAAAACAACCGCATCACCATCAATTCAGATTCATGGAAAAGAGCCATTCATCTCACCATCAAAGTGCCCCAGTCAGGCGGCACTTTCAAAGTGAGCACGGTAAACAATGGTGATATCGACATAAGTAATGTAAATGGTGAAATGGAAGTGGAAAATGTAAACGGATATGTACGTCTTACCGGTATTTCCGGCTCGGCTGTAGCCAATACAGTTAATGGCAACGTGGTTGTATCCTTTAAATCGGTTGATCCAAAAGCGCCCATGGCATTTTCTACATTAAACGGAAACGTGGACCTCACCATCCCCGTTATGTCTAAATTCAGTATCAAAGCGAAATCTGACCGTGGCGAAGTGTATAGTGATTTTGACGTGGAGGTTGATAAGGTGGCGCCTAAAGTTAATCGCACGAGTGAGAAGGGTATGTACAAGCTGAACATTGAAGACTGGGTGCAGGGGAAGATTAACGGCGGCGGCCCCGAGATCCTGATGAAAAATATGAACGGAAACATTTATGTGCGGAAAGTGAAAGGATCATAGTAAGGCCTGCAATGGCTGAGACGGATTAAAAACAGTAAGGAAGAGCTGAAAAGTGTTGCACTTTTTGGCTCTTTTTTATTCTGTATCCGCGGAAAGCAATCGCACCAAACCTTATCTTCGCCGGGTTTACTGTCAATACCTGAAACAATTGTCATGAAGTTTGCAAAGATATTTTTACCGCTTTTGTTTTTTGCGGCAATGCCGTTGTCGTCAATGGCCTGGGGTCTGCTGGGGCATCGTATCGTGGGTGAGATTGCCAATAGTTATTTAACGCCAAACGCAAAAAAGGCCATCAGGCAGATACTTGGAAATGAATCGCTGGCCATGACGGCTAACTGGGCAGACTTTATAAAATCGGATCCCAACTACCGTTATCTGGGTCCCTGGCATTATATCAATTTCAAAACCGGGCTTAGCAGGGCAGAGGTGAAAGCATATTTACAGTCAGACACCGCAACAGACGCTTATACCAAACTGAATTTCCTCGTAAAAGAATTAAAGGATCCGAAACTGGCAAGTGATAAAAAGCTTTTTTACCTGCGTATGTTGGTACATATCGCAGGCGACCTCCAGCAGCCCATGCATTCCGCCCGACCCGATGACCAGGGTGGCAATGGCGTTAAAGTGGAATGGTTCGGTCAACCCACCAATCTGCATAGCGTTTGGGATGAACAACTGATCAGTTTCCAGCAGCTTTCTTATACAGAATATGCCCGTGCGATAAACCATACCACGCCCGCGCAACGCATTGCCTGGCAAAAAGAGTCAATAGCCGACTGGATCGCTTCAGCCTATGTACTCACAGAAAATATTTACAAAGATATTGAGCGTGCCGGGGTCAATCCCAAACTCAGTTACCGCTATAATTTTGATCATATCAAAACGGTAGACGAACAATTGCTGAAAGGCGGCGTACGCCTCGCCGGATTACTCAACAGCATATTTAAATAGCCCGCTCCCAAAAAGCAAACTCCAAACTCCAAACTCCCCCAACCTACCCCGCCACCCCCTTAAACTGGTGTATCGTTTCTTTGAACAAAACATTGAACGTAGTTAGTGATCCGTAGATCGCGGTAACGTATTGCTGGAGTTCTACTTTTTCTGCATCGGTAAGTACTTTGTGTGCATTGATCTTTTGCTCAATGAGGCGCATACGATCGCGGATCATGACAATCTTGTGGAAGAAAACATCGATGGGTACTTCTTTGCCCTGGAGGCTTTCATCTTTTGGCTTTAACACCAGTACCCCATCGTTCCATTTGGTGGCCATAGGTACCAGTTGAAATTCATGTAATCTTTGCGTAAGCACATGGTCAAGCGCCTGCTCAATATCCGCCAGTGATGGTCCATTGCTTTCCGCACCTGCGCCTATGGCTTCAAGCACTACCAGGTCGGTATAATCTTTTGCGATGGTTTTTGCTGTATTGGCGGTCTTGAACCAGATGGTATAGAATTCACTCGCTGTTTCCACAACCACACCCCGCCCATAATGCGGATGTTGAACCCTTGAGCCTACGCCTAACGTTTCCATGTAATTTTTCTGAAAAATACAACAATAGTTTCATCCCGGTCTCCGGGTGATGCCGGTAAAAAAAATGCCCGCCGTTGTGTACAGCAGGCATTTAAAAAATGTAAATCGAATTATTTTATAGAAACAGGTACCACCAGGTTTTCCCAGGCCAGTGAAAAGCCTTTGCTGTTCACATCATATTTCAGTCCTTCCTGCATGGCCGCCGACTTCTTAGGTTTTACTTTTACGCGCAGTACATCTTTGGTTGGGTCCTGCGTGGTTTCTCCCTGGCGGGTAATACCCCACTGGCCGGTTGCGGAATTAAAGATCATTGTCCACTCACTTTCTTCAGGCAATATATACAGGCTGTATTTGCCAGCCGGCAGGGTTTTACCTTCGATGGAAATGTCTTTATCGGTTTCAAAAATCGTAGCCTTATTGGCACCGGCGCGCCAAACTTTTCCGTACGGTACAAGGCTGTTCCAGATAGGTCTGCCTTTAACCGACGGACTGCCGTAACTGATGGTAATCGTTGCACCGTTCACCTGCCCGGTTGCGGTAGCAGCAGGGCTGCCCTGTGAGAACACTGAAGCGGAAATGGTAAGCGCTGAAAATGCCAGGAGCATAAATTTTTTCATAGTGGAAAATGTTTAGCTGTGATTAAATTGGGAAACTAAGTTACAGCATTCTTCCAGCTATGGGTAACCGTTTATCATTTATGGCACTTCCGTGATTGTCCAGGCATTGTTTCGGCGGCTCCAGATAATCGCATAATCCCTGCCATGGAACAGTTTGAATATTTTTGCATTGGTATTGTTCATAAACCGCATCCAGCCATGCTGGTAAATGTCGAATTTGAAAACGAATGGCTGTGTAGTCTTCAGTGGAACGGCACTATAGGTTTTTCCGTCATCGGAAAGATAGACGGTCATTTCATTGTTTCCATACAGTGAAAGATAGATCCAACTGGCATCATTTGATGCGGGCGGGGGGTTTTGCTGTGGTTGCGGCGCAGGTTGCTGTGGGGGCGAGGGCATACTGCCTACTGTGGTATTGGTATTGCCCCTTGCATAGTTCCATCCCCTGGTAATGGCGTCCAGCCGGTCTGCTTTTGCAGGATGGCTGGAATTTCCCCTGGGCGATGCAATCTGGTTCATAGCGGCCTGGGCCTCCTGCAGGCCTGCGCCTAATTTTTCCATCACATATCCCGAAAAATAATCGGCTTCTATTTCTTTAGGTGGAGTACTGCCACTGTTGCTGATCACATGGTTCCGGTAATGGTGCCCCATTTCATGCGCAAGTACACTGATGGACGCCCATTTGGTGGCGGCATAGGCATCCAGGTTTTCGAGAAAATCATTGTCATAAATTATGTAGCGCTTGTTATTGAGAATAGTGGCATAGGCATTATTAATGCCGTTCTGCTCACGAATCATAAAATTCTGTTTCCAGTTAATCTTTTCCAGCATATTGTTGATATAACCACTGGCCTCGTATACGGAATTGAAAGTAGAAGTAAGGCTCTTGGGGGGTATGATGATACCACACTGGTTTACCTGCTGCGCACTGACAGAAACGCCGGTTACCAGGCAGACAAACAGTACAATTTTTTTCATGGGTGAAGGGTTTAACGTGTTTATTTGTAAAGAATCGGTTAAAAAATCATGCCTGAACAGGTCATTTTGCAGCTATTTAAGCCTGGAATAGCTGTCCGATGGGTACGAAAGGGGAGATTGCTTAACATGGTGTATATTTAATCGTTAGCCTCAGCCTCTAACTTAAAACCTGCTGGCGCTTTCTTACACCTGTCTGTCCTTCACTGTTGCATTGCAGGAATATTTATGAAGCCGCGTACAAAAGAAACCGACATACCGACTCCCGGAACACCCGACACTACGCCTGTAGCAGGTGCGGAGAATGTACCCGTTGCTGCCGAAGGCGATTTACATACCTCGGCTGAAGTATGGGCCATGCTGAAATTATTGACCACCGACATGACAGAGCGGAAAGCGGAGAAACTGGAACTCCAGAAAAAAGTATTTGAAAGAACCCGCGACCTGGAAAGGCTAAACCTTGAATTGCAGTTTCAGAATGGTGAAAAAGAAAAGCGTGCGGCGGAATTGGCTATCGCCAATAAGGAATTGCTCTTCCAGAACAACGAGAAAGAGAAACGCGCCGCTGAATTGGCAGTTGCAAATAAGGAATTGCAGTACCAGAATGGAGAAAAGGAAAAACGTGCGGCAGAATTGGTTATTGCCAATAAGGAATTGATTTTCCAAAATGACGAGAAAGAGAAACGCGCCGCTGAATTGGCAGTTGCAAATAAGGAATTGCAGTACCAGAATGGAGAAAAGGAAAAACGTGCGGCAGAATTGGCCATTGCGAATGAAGAATTGATTTTCCAAAACGATGAGAAGGAGAAACGCGCCGCTGAATTAGCGGTTGCCAATAAGGAATTGCAGTTCCAGAATGGTGAAAAGGAAAAGCGTGCTGCGGAATTGGCTATTGCCAATAACGAATTGATCTTCCAGAACAATGAGAAAGAGAAACGTGCCGCTGAGTTAGCGGTTGCCAATAAGGAATTGCAGTTCCAGAATGGTGAAAAGGAAAAACGTGCGGCAGAATTGGCCATTGCAAATAACGAACTGATTTTCCAAAATGATGAGAAGGAGAAACGCGCCGCTGAATTAGCGGTTGCCAATAAGGAATTGCTGTTTCAGAACAATGAAAAGGAAAAACGCGCAGCAGAATTGGTGATTGCGAACCGGGAGTTGCTTTTTCAGAATGGTGAGAAAGAGAAACGCGCCGCGGAGCTCGTTATTGCCAACAAAGAACTGTTGTTTCAGAATGATGAGAAAGAGAAGCGTGCCGCAGAACTGGCCGTGGCCAACGCGGATTTTATTTTTCAAAGCGCAGAGAAAGAAAAACGCGCCGCAGAACTTGCCATCGCCAACAGCGAACTTGCTTTCCAGAACAGGGAGAAAGAAAACCGGGCCGCCGAACTGGCCGTGGCCAATGCAGAGTTGGTTTTCCAGGCAGAGGAAAAAGAAAAACGTGCGGCGGAATTGATCGCAGCGCATGAGGAACTTCATGTATTTACCTATATTTCCAGTCATGACCTGCAGGAGCCTTTGCGTAAAATTCAGTTGTTTGCTGCATTACTGCTGGAAACTGAAAAACTCACTTTATCGGATAAAGTGTCTAATTATTTAAAAAAAATCACTGCTTCTGCGCGGCAAATGCAGATACTGATCGAGGCGTTGCAGGTGTATTCCGACGTTGACATGAAAGAGGAGCAGGTATTTGAAAAAACACCGCTGAATGAAATTTTCCGCGATGTATACAAGCAATTTTCTGAAACGATCCTGGAAAAGAAGGTGACCATCGATGCTTCCAGGCTGGGAAACGCGTATGTTAACCCCTACCAGTTCAAACAGGTGTTCAGTCATCTTATCGACAATGCTGTGAAGTTCTCAAGGCCCGATGCGGCGTCATACCTTACCATCCGCTCACATATTGCCAGTGGCCGGCAGTTGGAAGAAGAAAATCCCGCCCTGGAGGAAGGGAAATTGTCTCCGCTGAAAAATTACTGCCATATCCGTTTTTCCGACAATGGCATCGGTTTTGAGATGGAGTACAGGGAAAAAATATTTGAAATTTTTCAACGGCTGCACAACAAAGGCGCCTATGCGGGCGCCGGCATAGGGTTATCCATCATAAAAAAAATAGTGCAGAACCATGGGGGTTTTATCACTGCCACAGGTGAGACTGACCAGGGAGCGGTTTTCGATATCTATATTCCCGATGAGGAACCGCTACTTCATGCGTCTTGATTTTTTTCAATTCGTACACCCAGTTCAGAAATCCCTGGTGGGTTTGTACCTGGTAAGAAATTCCTGTATACATTCCTGCCTGGTTTCAATGATCTCGTCTTCTTTTTCAGGGTATAGTTCCAGTAATTCGTTTCCCAAAGCCTGCAGCGACACATTGATCTCGGTAAGAATATCACCAAACGCTTTCAGGTAGCCAATCATTCCCGTAACCGTTCCATCTGTGGCATACGTTTCCATTTTCCGCGCCTTCTCCTCGTATAAGGCGTATAATTTCTCCCTGATCATTTGCCTGCTGTATAAGAGAACAAGATAGTGATTAACGCTGGAAATCGTATAGTGCCACCCCCGGCAACTGTTTGTTCCAACGTGCGTGTCAATTCCTGTTTGAATTGTCATTGAGTGAGCGTCATCTCCTAAAAGCGCGAATTAATGAGGGCGCGGCACGGGAACAGGCTCTTACTGCCTGAAAAGGTGTGAATCCTGTAAATAGTTCAGTGGAATATGTAACAGTTATCAGGCGGATTGTCGCGAGATTTATCCCAGCGAAAGCTGTGGCCATATCTTACCTAAATAGTTATCGCATGCTCAAAAATGCAGGTTCATATTTTCTTTTGTTGGCACTGGTTTTTTTGGCCGCTTCCTGCTTTAAAAAATACAAGGGCAGGATCAGCATAGACGGGTCCAGTTCTGTGTATCCGCTTACAGAAGCGGTTGCTGAAGAATTCCGAAAGACCAATCCCGATATAAAAGTGATGGTAGGCGTATCGGGAACGGGAGGGGGGTTTAAAAAATTCCTCAGGGGAGAGATTGATATTGCCAATGCATCCAGACCCATCAGTAAAAAAGAATTGGAAGAGAGCCGCAAAAAAAACATCGGGTTCATTGAGATCCCTGTTTCTTATGATGGAATGGCCATAGTGGTAAGTCTTAAGAATACATTTGTCGATTATATCACCGTAGCTGAACTGAAAAAAATATGGTCGCCCGAGAGCCAGGGCAAAATCAATAGCTGGCAACAGGTGCGCAGTTCCTGGCCCGACCTCCCCCTCAATCTCTACGGCGCCGGTACCTCTTCGGGTACCTATGATTATTGTACCCTGGCCATCAACGGCAAAGCAAAAGCTTCACGCGGTGACTATACCGCCAGCGAAGACGATAATGTACTGGTACAGGGTGTGTCGTCAGATGCCAATAGCCTGGGATATTTTGGCCTGGTGTATTATATAGAGAACAGGGATAAGCTAAAGCTGGTACCGGTTAAGTCCAGTGATACTTCAGAGGCAGTACTTCCTGATAATGCCACCGTTCAGTTCGGCAAATACCAGCCGCTCACGAGACCGGAGTTTATCTATGTAAATACCAGCGCAGCCAAACTCCCCCATGTGCAGCAGTTCATCAAATTTTACATGGAGAAGGCGGAGGCATTGGCAAAAGAAATAGGTTATATACCCCTGCCGCCGGAAGTGTACCAGCTTTCCTATGACCGGTTTAAAAACGGAAGGGCTGGCACCTTGTTCGAAAAACGTTCGATAGTGGGTGTGCAACTCAAAGAAACCCTTACTGAAAATCAATAGTTCCATGCGTATTCAAAACAAGTCGCTGCATAGGAAAGAAAAAGCAATTGAGTGGTTACTGTCGGGCAGCAGCCTGGTGTCAGTATTGACCACACTGGGCATTATTATCGTACTGGCGGTAGATTCCTTTCAATTTTTTACGGAAGTATCTATCATCGATTTTTTCACAGATAAAGAATGGACGCCGCTTTTTGAAAACAAGCATTTTGGCATTTTGCCGCTTTTATCAGGCACCCTGCTCATTACATTCATTGCCTGCGCGGTGGCCATCCCACTGGGTATCACTATTGCCGTATACCTGAGCGAATATGCTTCCAAAAAATTTACTGCCATTGTAAAGCCGGTGCTGGAGGTGCTCGCTTCCATACCCACGGTTATTTATGGATTTTTTGCCTTGCAGTATGTAACACCGTTGCTCCAAAAGCTGATACCGGGTCTGGCGGGATTCAATGCGCTTTCCCCGGGTATCGTAATGGGAATTATGATCATGCCCTATATCACTTCACTCAGTGAGGATGCTTTGCGTTCCGTTCCCAACTCCTTACGCGAGGCTTCTTATGGCATGGGGGCCAACCGTTTCCAGACGGCATTTAAGGTAATGGTGCCTGCAGCCAGTTCGGGCATTATTGTTTCGGTGATACTGGCAATATCAAGGGCATTGGGCGAAACCATGATTGTGGCCATTGCGGCAGGGCAGGAGCCCAAGCTTACGTTTAACCCGCTTGAAAGCGTGGAAACCATCACCACCTATATCATACAGGTAAGTATGGGTGATGTGCCACAGGATTCGCTGGAATACCGGACCATCTTTGCCGCCGGGCTGGTGCTTTTTCTTTTCACGTTCATCCTCAACAATATCAGTTATTGGGTAATCAGAAAATACAGGCAGCAATATGAGTAAGCGAAGCAAAAAAAACCACGCTAAGACACGTGACCAGGTATTCAAATATTTTGCGATCCTCTGCACCGGCTTCGGACTGCTTGCATTGGGCATCCTGCTCGTTGATATTATTTCTAAAGGTATCGGCAGGATTAACTGGTCATTTTTTTCCAGCCTTCCCTCCCGGCATTTTAATGAATCCGGTATATACACAGCTTTGATAGGCACTGCAAGCTTATTGTTTTTTACCATTATCATTGCGCTGCCCATTGGTATCGGCTCGGGTATTTACCTCCAGGAATATGGCGCGCGAAACCGCTTTGCGCGTTTTGTAGAAATCAACATAGCCAATCTAGCGGGCGTTCCGTCGGTCATTTATGGCATTCTGGGCCTGCAGTTTTTTGTGCGCATGGCGGGCCTTGGCAGCAGTATACTGGCGGGCGCGTTAACACTTGCGTTGCTGATCATGCCCATTGTGATCGTTGCCACCAGGGAAGCCCTCAAAGCCGTTCCCAATTCGCTGCGCGATGCATCGTTGGGAATGGGCGCAACCAAATGGCAAACCACCAGGAGGGTAGTACTGCCCGCTGCCTGGGGCGGAATATTAACGGGCATTATCCTTTCCATTTCAAGAGCCATCGGTGAAACAGCACCGCTGATCGTGGTGGGTGCGCTGGTGTATGTTCCCTTTGTGCCGGAAGGGCCACTGGATCAGTATACTACTTTGCCCATACAGATTTTCAACTGGACCTCAAGGCCGCAGCAGGGCTTTATGAACAATGCCGCAGCCGGCATTATCGTATTGCTTGCTTTCACATTTTTGTTGAACGGCATAGCCATTTATCTGCGCAACCGCTGGTACAATAAAATAAAGCTTTAACTCAAATTCTTAATAGTATGTTCAAGTTAGAATCACAGGACCTTCACTTATACTACGGCCCCAAGCATGCACTGAAAGGCATATCTATGGGAATAGATACCCATACGGTAACTGCCTTTATCGGTCCGTCAGGTTGTGGTAAATCTACTTTCCTGCGTTGTTTTAACAGGATGAACGACCTTATTCCCAATGTAAAAATGGAGGGTAAAGTATTGCTGGATGATGCAGATATTTATGATGACGATATAGATGTATATGAACACAGGAAACGGATCGGCATGGTTTTTCAGAAAGCCAATCCTTTCCCAAAATCCATTTATGAGAACGTGGCGTACGGACTGAGGATAGTAGGCGAAAAATCCCGCCCATTTATTGATGAAGCCGTTGAAACAGCCTTAATACAGGCCGCTTTATGGGATGAAGTAAAAGATACTTTGAAAAAATCGGCACTGGCACTTTCGGGTGGACAGCAGCAGCGTTTATGTATTGCGCGCGCCATTGCGGTTAAGCCATCTGTTTTGCTGATGGATGAGCCCGCGTCATCGCTCGACCCCTTGTCTACCACCAAGATCGAGGACCTGATCTATACTTTAAAAAAAGATTATACCATCGTGATCGTAACACACAATATGCAGCAGGCTGCAAGGGTTAGTGATAAAACAGCGTTCTTTTACCTTGGCGAACTGGTTGAATATGACAACACAGATAAACTATTCACCAACCCTACTAAGGAGGCAACGCAGAATTACATCAGCGGTCGTTTTGGATAATATCAAAACTCTGCGTAACCTCTGCCCCTCATGTTCTCTGCGGTTGAAAGCGTTACGCATATCGGGAATTGGTTTTTGTTGCGGTTTTTCCAATTGCAGAGAGCAGGGGATGCAGTGAGAAAAGCAGAGGTAGATGACGATAACACTATTGGTTTATTATTTTAAATTTAGGTAGTTATGATACACTTAGAGGACGAGCTCAACAAACTAAAGGACAGTCTCACAGAAATGAGCTACCAGGTAATGAGCCAGCTGCAGAAAAGTGGTGAAGCCCTGCAGGGTTTTGACAAAGAGCTGGCGCAGGAAGTGATCCGCAATGAACGCCGCGTGAATGCGCTTGAATTAAAGATCGATAAGGAATGCGAAGTGATCTGCTCACTGATGGCGCCTGTGGCCAAAGACATGCGGTTTGTTTTTGCCACACTCAAGATCAACAATAACCTGGAAAGAATAGCCGACTATGCAGAGAACATCAGTCTGGTAGTGATGGGGCTGGATCATGCTTATGATCAGGCCCTGCTTGACCAACTGCGGCTGGCAGAAATGCAGAAAACCGCGCTCTCCATGATGGCTGATGTAATTACCGGCTATGATACCGACAACAGCGAAACTGCGAGAGGTGTATTTATGGCGGATCTTACCCTGAATGAAATACACAAAGCTGCCAAACCCCTGATCGCCGAACAATGCAGGAAGGACCCCGATAATATCATGAGCTATCTTGACCTATGGTCGGTAGTAAGAAGACTGGAGCGCATCGGCGATCACCTCACCAATATCGCAGAAGAGATCATTTTTTACCTGGATGCTACGGTGTTGAAGCATGAGGGGAAAGGGCCGGAAAAGAAGGAAGTGTAAAGAACCTTTAATGCGGACATGAACCAAATCCTCTCAGCCTCCTATTTCCTTATTATATTAATTCAATAATTTCTTTACGCACAATTTCCATTGCTTTGGGAACATCATAGTGAATGCCGTCCCTGATTAAAAAATGCATATCACCAGTAAATTGTGCTGACTGCATTTTAGCATCGAGGTTCAATTCAAATTCTCTTCGGCTTACTGTGTGATTTTCTTCTTTCATATACTTTTTCCAGCTTTCTGCTATCTCTTGCGGCTGGCAATCAAGTGTTGTAACAGCGTACCAGAGATCAAATAAATCTCTTCCTTTTTTCCGTTGATATAAGGCCCTGAGTTTGGTACTCAATAGTTCCTCCAATGTGAAAGTTGTTATTGTTCCTTCGC
>JANPIE010000119.1:0-6243 GCA_031424835.1 Chitinophagaceae bacterium | reverse complement strand
AGCCATTGCACGCGGATTTTATTTTGGCGATAACGATGAATGGAGTCTTACCCCCACTTTCAGTATGAACGCCGGAACGCAGAATTCTTACCAGGATTATGTGAAAAAAAGAAAGTCAAAGAGCCGGAATACACCCAATATCCAAACAAATCTCCGCAACAATTTCACGATTCTTAGTTATGAAATTTCTGTCCCGCTTGCTTATGACACGCATCGGTGGGGTTTATTTTTTACCCCCACCTATGCCATTCCGCAAAATCCGGTTGCTGTTTCATCATCCACGGGATCTGGTTTTGTTACCGAAAAGCTTGAAAACAGTTTTTATGCGCAGATGGGTTTTTATCTAAAATTTTAGGCAGTACAAAAGCCCCTTTTGGAGTTCAACCTTTTTCTAAAGTAATGGTAACCTTTTTGGTAACCTCCAGTGGGCAGAAAAAACGTAAAACAGGGAGGGTATATACGTAAAAAAGCCCACAAACATAACTGTCTGTGGGCTTTCTGCTCCCCCTTCTGGACTTGAACCAGAGACCCTCTGATTAACAGTCAGATGCTCTAACCAACTGAGCTAAGGAGGAGTATTTCAAACTTTACCCTTTCTAACCTGAGCTGGTGACCCTCCCGACCAAACGTCGGGATGCTCTAACCAACTGAGCTAGGGAAGAGTATTTCAAAGTTTACTCTTTCAAACCTGAGCTGGTAACCCTCCCGACTTGAGGTCGGGATGCTCTAACCAACTGAGCTAAGGAGGAGTATTTCAAACTTTGTATCCCCACCGGAATAAATTCCGCTAAGGGGTGGCAAAAATAGGGAAAAATGCCTTGCGGCAAAACCTGTAACAAAGAAATTCAAAAAGAAGGCCAAAAACCTTTTTCTTCCCAGCCAACATAGATGCCGTCTTCCCGCTCTTCTACATGGTAGGTTTTGAGATAATAACCCTCACCGCTGGTATTGCGGCCGGTTTTTATGTCAAAACGGTAGCGGTGCAGGGGGCAGGTTACCTGGCCAGCCGCATTGATATGGCCATCCGCCATAATGCCACTGGCATGCGGACATTTCCAGGCAAAAGCATATATACCCTGCTGAAAACGTGCGAGGGTTATTTTCTTATCCCCCGCCTCTACCAGGCACAGATCATTGCCCTGCCATGGCAGTGCAGCGGCGCTGTCGGCCAGTTTGTACCATTTCATTTTATCTGAGGCGTTTGGCATATTTATTGTTGTAATATGTTCCCCCGGTTTTAAAATCCAAATCAAAGACTAAAACATGAGCTTTCAAAGAAATCTGCTTTTTAGCCTGGGCATTCTGTCGGGCATGGGGTTATTTGCACAAAAAAGATTGGAACAGAGTTTCGGATTGGCAGGCGGCCGCACCGGCGTGCAGGGCCAGGCCAGGCTGGTAACCGAAACTTCCGTTATCAGTTCTGATTACCAGCTCCGCTTACTCCAGTTTGGCATTGTTTATTATCCCCGCATTGATGTTATTCAATGGAAACAGGGATCCATCAGCGTGGGTGCTCCTGCATTCGTAGGTATCAGCGGCTCCGGTAAGTATCGTTCCACTGATTTTGATGGTACCAAAACGACCACGGTTGAGGGTGTACGGGGCATTTCATTTGCTTTTGATGTTCCTGTTGTTGCCGATCTCAATATCGGGCTTCGTTCTGCGGCACAGGAAAAAGGCAGGTTCGGCTTTTATGCAGGCGCAGGTTATGGCTACAGCTACACAAAGATCCATACCTCTTTGGGCAAACGAAACTTCGACGGGTTCGATCCCGTTTTGCGTGGAGGCATCCGGATGGGAAGAGAATGGCAGAGCCGGTGTACCCTCGGTGTTACCGTGAGGGGCAGCGGACAAAACCATTCCATCCGCACCTATGCTTTGCATTTCCTGAAAGACATTTAACGGACCGCAACCCTTTCAACGCTACAATTCCTTTATCCAGATATGAATGTTTTGTGGCGATAGTTCTGTTCCGCCAAAAAAAGGAAACAGTTTGTAGCCACTGATGGCAGCCAGCGGGCAACTGCGCAACACCGTGTCTTTTTTATTTTCAATGCTGAACTCGTATCCCTTTGGTACCAGCCTGATACCGGCAGTATAGGTTTTGCCAATCTCAACCGTGCGTAACTCGCGGTACTGCCGTACCGAATCATTGTAGTAATACGCGTAAATACGCAGGGCATTGTTATACCACGACCAGCCAAAACGCGCAGAACTGATATGATGCGGGGCGATGGTATACCGGGTGGTAAAAGATACACAGTCGGCAAAGCCATAGAGTTTATTGATATCCGACTGGTTCTGCGGATCCACCGTAGTATAAATGGCGCTGCTGTCGAACCTGAATTTTAATTTCATTTCCGTTATGCCGTTCAGCGGTTCAATAGTGGTGGAATCCGTTGAATAACTGCCGCCTTTGGGAATAAAATAATCTTTGAACCCCGTTTCAACCGGCGCAGCAGGTACAATGGAACCATCGATGGTAAATTGCTTTTGACAGGAACCCAGGAGGATAGAAAACAGCAATACCAATACAATATGCAGGGGATTATATAGCGATGTTGGGGCCGGCATACTGCGTGCTGTTTTAATCTGGGTAAATCAGTGTAATCTGTGGCAAGAATTTTTCGCCACAGATTGGCACAGATGGTTTGACTAGTATTGGGCGGTTCGATAGGGATACCGGATCTGGTACATATCGCGCACTTTTTCCAGTATCAGTTCGCGCAAAGCTTCAATATTCTGCTTTTCCACTGCAGATACAAATACACAATTGCGCTCGGTGGCCTCTTCCCATTTTTCCTTCAGCTCTCGAAGAATTTCCTGGCGCACATCCGATTCGAGCCATTCGTCAAAATATTTTTCCTCGTACAGATCCATTTTATTGAAGATGGTAAGGATGGGTTTTTCAAAGGCTTTCAGTTCCTGTAATGTTTTATTCACTACCCCTATCTGCTCTTCGTATTGCGGATGTGAAATATCCACCACATGCAACAAAATATCTGCTTCGCGCACTTCATCCAGTGTACTCTTAAAACTTTCCACCAGGTGGTGTGGCAGTTTGCGTATGAACCCTACCGTATCGCTCAATAAAAAAGGCGTATTCTCAAAAACCACCTTGCGGGTAGTGGTATCCAGGGTGGCAAATAATTTATTCTCTGCAAACACCTCGCTTTTACTCAGCAGGGTCATGAGTGTGCTCTTACCCACATTGGTATAACCCACCAGCGCCACCCGTATCAGTTCACCACGTTCTTTGCGTTGTGTAAATGCCTGCTTGTCTATTTCAGCAAGTTTTTTTCTCAGGAGGGATATCTTATCTTTTACAATACGCCTGTCGGTTTCTATCTCTGTTTCACCGGGTCCGCGCGTTCCGATACCGCCACCCTGCCGTTCAAGGTGTTTCCACATACCTTTTAGGCGGGGTAATAAATACTGGTACTGGGCAAGTTCCACCTGCACCCTAGCCTGCGCAGTTCTGGCACGGCTCGCAAAAATGTCGAGGATAAGGTCACTGCGGTCAATGGTCTTTACACCAAGCTCTTTCTCAATATTGGAGATCTGTGAACCGGTAAGTTCATCATCAAAAATGACAAGATGGATATCTTTTCCATTCACATAATTCTTGATTTCTTCCAGTTTGCCCTTACCAACAAATGTGCGGCTATCAGGATGGGGTAATTTCTGTGTAAAGCGTTTTACTGCGATGGCGCCTGCGGTCTCGGCCAGGAAGGCCAGTTCATCCAGGTACTCCGATACCTGTTCATTGGTCTGCTCCTGCTGGATCAATCCTACCAAAACCGTTTTTTCCTCCTTTGCTATCTGGCTCTTTTTCTCAATCACGGGCTGTCTTTTAGCGAAGGTACGGAATGGTGGGGACGTGAGGGGTAGGACGTGAAAAGTGAGAGGTGAAAAGTGAGAAGGGAATGTTTTCGTAATTCTTTTCACTTTTCACCTCTCACCTTTCACTCTGCACGCTCACGATAACCTAAAGTCCGCTGAACGTAACACCTAAAGAAAATTTATTCATGCTGGGACCCGTGCCGTCTTTGAGGACGCCGTTAAACTGGTAGCCGGCATCGACGGAGAAAAAACCGTATCCAATACGGCCGGTTACGGCAAGCATGGTGCCGTTGAAGAATCTTTTGTTGCTTTCTTTGGCAATATAACCGGGCCCGTAGATGGAGTTACCGGCTTTGGTTACCAGGTTTTTGCCCTTGGTATAGGTTTTCAATAACGTACCCACTTTCACACCCAATGCGAGTTTCCAGGACGAATTGGGATTTTCCGGATTGCTGTAATACCTCAGTTCCACCGGAACCTCTGCATAGATATTCACCACTTTGTATTTGCTGAAATGATCCGTACTGTCTACGTTGGTAAAGGGAAGCCTGGTGGCATTCGACTTGATGTCTACCCGGGTATTTTTAAAGAACATATTGCTGGTTCCGAGACCCAAACCAAAAGCCACGCTGTACTTTGGGCTGCTCTTAAATGGTTTATCCAGCATGAAATAGATATTGAAATGCCTGCTGAAACCGCCGGTACGCACGCTATCCGGACGATTGGTCCATGAATCGGCACCATACTGGATCATAAAATGGTCGGCGGGGCGGTTACTGAGATCAATCTTTACAGGTGATTTCCGCGTTACGATAGAATCTTTCTGTGCGAGGGCCAAAACACTAAAACAAATGCCTAAAACTGCGAGTATTGCTCTTTTCATTGCTAATTAGTTATCCAGGGTTGGTTGCCAATAGGGCGCAAATTAACTGAATTGGCTGCAAAGAAGGTTAAAATTAAGTCAAAAGATAAGTGGGTTGAGTTTCAGGTTGGCGATAGGCGGTTTTTGGCGGCCGCTGTTTTGAGAAGCGGCAAAAGACCATGGTCAACCCAAATCTGCCGTAAAAACCACGACGGTTTAAGGTTGAAACCAGACCGCCAGCAGCTTTTGCCTGCCCATACCCTACCGACAGGGTGAATGGGACAGCGCTATTTTCAATATGGGCAGCGTGCCGGGCAGAGCACCTTTATCGTTATCTTTGGCGAAATATACCTAAACAAAACAACCGCTTTGAATTTTACTGAATTTGGTCTTGACGAAAGGATACTGGAAGGAATTGATGCCATGGGTTATGAGAAAGCCACTCCTGTACAGCAACAGGTGATGGTACCCATTTTAAAGGGAAAAGACATTATTGCATCTGCGCAGACGGGCACGGGTAAGACCGCCGCCTTTTTATTACCCCTGGTACATAAACTGATCACCGAACCACATGATGAACACCTGATCAATGCCATGATCATTGTACCTACCCGTGAACTGGCCGTGCAGATAGCGCAGGCCATGGAGGGTTTGTCTTATTTTACGTCTGTCAGCTCTATCGCCGTTTACGGCGGTGGCGATGGGGGCTCCTTTACCGCTGAGAAAAAAGCACTGAGCACAGGTGTTGACGTAGTGATCTGTACCCCGGGCCGAATGATCGCGCACCTGAATATGGGCTATGTGAAAATGGGCGCCCTGAAATATTTAGTACTTGATGAGGCTGATCGTATGCTGGACATGGGCTTTCATGATGATATCATGAAGATCATTTCTTTTCTTCCCAAAAAAAGACAGAACCTTTTGTTCTCCGCCACCATGCCCATGAAAATGCGCGAGATGGCACGCAAAATTTTACACGACCCCGAAGAGATCAATATTGCCGTATCCAAACCACCTGAGCAGATAGTGCAGGAGGCATTCGTGGTATATGAGCCGCAGAAGATCCCCCTTGTAAAAGAAGTATTGCGCAGGAAAGATTTTAAAAGCGTGATCGTTTTCTGTTCCAAGAAACAGGGCGTAAAACAATTGAGCAGCGCATTGAAACGCGCCAACTTTTCCATCGAAGAAATACATTCCGATCTTGAACAGGCACAACGCGAGCAGGTATTGCTTGATTTCAGGAACAAGAAATTAAAAATACTTGTGGCCACCGATATACTTAGCCGGGGTATCGATATAGAAGATATTGACCTTGTTATTAACTATGATGTACCCAATGACGGTGAAGATTATATACACCGCATAGGCCGTACAGCGCGCGCAGCCAGTGCAGGAACCGCCTACACATTCATCACTGAAAAAGAACAAAGAAAATTTTTACAGATAGAAGAGTTATTGGGACATGCCGTGACCAAAGCGACCGTACCCGAGCAGTTTGGCGAAACACCGGCATACAACCCGCGTAGCGGTGGTGGTGG
>JANPIE010000118.1:0-40149 GCA_031424835.1 Chitinophagaceae bacterium | reverse complement strand
ACGTCTCACGACTGACGTCTCACGACCAACGGCCCGCGCCTCGCAACGAGCCCCTTACATTCTGCTATTGCTGATAAAGGCAATTTTCTTTCCGTCGGGCGACCAGCTGGGCACATTGATGGTACCCTGTCCCCCATATACGTACCCGATGTTTTTTGGAACACCGCCTGCTGCGGGCATGAGTCGCAGATAGGTCTTTTTATAAAACGGGTGTGTGGAGGGGTCCATGTCTTTCGGAAATGACAGGTAAACGATCCATTTTCCATCAGGAGAAAAATGCGGGAACCAGTCATTGTATTCATCAAAGGTTACCTGCTCCTGCTGGCTGCCATCCGGTTTCATTCGCCATAGTTTCATGGTACCTGTTCGGACTGAGTTGAAGTAGATGTATTTTCCATCCGGACTATATTCCGGACCGTCATCCAGCGTAACGCCATCCGTGAGGCGTGTTTCTTTTTTGGTGTCAATGTCAACTGCATAAATATCCCAATCACCATTTCGCTGGGCGGTATAAATCAGGGTTTTACCGTCGGGCGACCATCCATGAAGGTAGGAGTGGGCGGTGTCCATGGTAATCTGGGTGGGCGTATCAGAACCCGTTACAGGCAATGTAAATATGGTAGAGACCCGCTTTGGGCCCATGTGGTTACTGATTCCGATCATTGTTCCGTCGAAGGACAAAACATGGTCGTTATTATTCGATTTTGCAAATCCTGTATTTAAAGGAAGAATCTTACCTGTACTCAATTCATATTTTTTCAAAAGGCCGTCTTCGCTGTAGATAAGGTATTTGTTATCCGGGGTCCAGTTGGGGGCCTGCAGAGAGTTGGGCGCGCTGTGCAGTATTTTTCTGTGGCCTGTTGTAACATCCATCACTTCCAGGTGGCTGCCCAGGTAATCACGGTAGGCAGTAAAATTTGCTGGTGGTGGAAGGATGATCTGAACATTGCTGAAAACCGCCTGCTCAATTACGTCCGCCATATGCGAGCAAATAAATAGCCCCAGGTAAACTTCTTCATTCAACGCGATTTCTTTGGTAACCGTGCGATAGTTTTGCCCAAAGGTTGCCGCAGAAAAACTGAAAGTATTTCCCACGCGTTCCAATTCAATCTCGGTTGGATGAAAGGAGGAAATTTTTACTTCGCCCGTTGTATCACCATCGGTACCACGGTACTGCAGAGAGGTTAGCTCATCACCATGCACACAGGCATCCGCATAACGGGAATCGGTGGTCAGTTTATCTCTGGCCATGATTCCAATCTTCCGGTGGTTGAACGCGCCTTTCCCGATAAACCGAACCGTTGCCCGCATCATAAAATCACCTTTGACCTTTTTATAGGCAAAATGAAACTCATCATACCTGGCCCACATGTTTGCGCCGGCGCCGGATAGGGTATAGGTCTGCGTTTCTTTGTCATACACGGCGGCTCCCTTCAGTTTGGGCCCGCCAATGTCCAGATGGTTTTCAAATATCCCGAGAGATTGCTGCGCAAAGATTCTATTGGGCACGGTTGTCGTACTAAGCAAAAACAAGGAGGCAAAAAGTAGAAATGCAGAACTATTTTTCATATGGCCATTTTGATCAGGTTAAGTTATGGAAAACCCGTTAAAATGCAATCGGTTTCATTTATCACAACAATCCTGTATATTAGTGCTGCAGGAAGTTACTGTTGTTTCCAACCTAGCTTGTATATGCATAAGACTACAAACCTCCATTCAAAAAACAACTCCCGGGCTGCGTCCGGAATTTGCATAGCGGGTTTCTCAAAAAAACTTACCTGCAGGCCTGCATTCTCTCACATACTTACTACAAATCTCCGGAAGGAAAAAACTTTACAGGAAAAATTTCAAATCCTGTTTAATGATGGTGTTGATGTATCTGTTTTTGAAAGATTCGTCGCTTACGATAAAATAGTAATGCCAAATGAACGTGAAGAAGCTACAATCCTGTTCTCCGGCAGAAAGTTGTGCGTCAAGAAAAAGCGGCTGAGCAAACCCGGAAAAACCAATACTTTAATACCAGTTAATATCGCTGCCAATTAGTTATGTTAATGACCAGAAAAGAGCATACAGCTATTTTTTGTTCCTGATTTGCTATAAACAACTATCATTCGTAAATACAAAGCTTACCCATATGAAAAAAGACAAACGGACCCGAGTTTCCAGAAGGTCATTTCTTACTTCTTCTGCCAAGGCCGGCCTGGCTTCTGCCATTGCAGTAAGTGGTTTTCCCACCATTGTTCCCGCAAGTGTGTTTGGCCAGAATGCTCCCAGCAATAAGATCAATATCGGGCAGATAGGTATCGGCCGGATCGCGCGCCAGCATGACCTGCCTGAGACCATGAAGAACGACGACGCAAGGGTAATTGCACTGGCAGACTATGATGGTGTACGCCAGGACCAGGGCAAAAAATTCATTGAAGATTTTTACAGCAGGCAGAAGAATACGAGTGTGGATGTTAAGCGATACGACGATTACCGCGACCTGATCAACGATAAAGACATTGATGCAGTACTGATCAGCACGCCTGATCACTGGCATGCACAAGTTGCGGTTGAAGCGGCCCTGGCCGGTAAACATATTTATTGCCAGAAACCCACTTCCCTTACCATAGAGGAAGGGCGCACGATGAGTGATATCATCCGCAAAAGCAATGTGGTTTTTCAGTTAGGCAGCCAGCAGCGCTCCATAAATCCCTGGCCGCAGTTCAAAAGAGCCTGTGAGCTGGTTCGCAATGGACGCATCGGTCAATTAAAAACGGTAAAAGTAGGATTGCCCGGCGACCCGCCAGGAGGCGTTACTACAGAAATGCCGGTGCCGCAAAGATTTAATTACGATGCATGGCTGGGATCCACACCTCAGATCTACTACACCTTTGACAGGGTACACCACCAGGATAATGTGACAGGAACCAGACCTGGTTGGTTGCGGCATGAGCAATTTGGTGCAGGCATGATAACAGGATGGGGTGTACACCATATTGACATCGCACACTGGGGCATGGGTGCGGAATATACCGGCCCACTGGAGGCGGAATGTGTCAGTGTTGATTTTCCCAAATCGGGTTTGTGGAATGTGCATGGCGACTTTGAGGTACAGATGAAATATGCCAGCAATGTAGAGATGATTGTAAATGGAAAATTCCCCAATGGTATCCGTTTTGAGGGAACAAAGGGGTGGATTTTCTGTACACGAAGCGGCGGCGGCGCAACTGCAACAGACGCACCTAACCGGCAACGCGGCATTGAAGCCAGTGACCCAAAAATACTGGAATCTGTTATTGGTGCCAATGAAATTCATTTGTATTCGAGCCCTGAGCAGCACCGCAACTGGCTCGATTCCATCAAAACAAAAAAGCCGAATATCAGTCCCATAGAAGTGGCCCATCGTTCCTGCAGTGCCTGCCTGGTGGCACATGCGGCAATGAAATTCAAAGGACAAAGACTGTACTGGGATCCTGTTAAAGAACAATTCAAAAACAATATGGAAGCCAACAAACTTCTCTCAAGACCACAACGGTACCCTTATGGTACCAGTTATGTAAAACTGCCTAAGGGGAAAGCATAGCTCTTCTGTTCTTGGTATTTTTCCGGGCAGTTATAAGAGAGCCACTACTTTGTGTTGAAGTCCTGTGGCGGTCATGGTGCGAAGGCTTCACCGCAAAGATCACAGATTACACGGAGAGCCACAGATTCACGACAGGAAATTTGCCGTGGCTAAAATTCTGGAATAAATTATCAGCTTCAATGTGCTATGTATGACGTTGAAGTTTGGGTATCCTGCTCAGGGTTTGGGCGGCTGTTCTTCTTCCTTAGGCAGGGTGTGTGCCAGTTTGAGTTCGTCGATGTCCATTTCCCGCTCCATCTCTTTTATAGCCGTATCGCTATACTCGCCTTCTTTGTGAAGTTTGACAAGCAATTCACGCTGGAACCTGGCTATCTCCATTTGCGCATTCATTAGCGGCGTTAGAAGGGTAACGGCTGAGGGGCCATTGATCCTTTCATTTCGTTTATGAATGCTTATCTCGCGGGTTATCCGTGCAGCACGTGCATTGTATTTATCCTTTAATTCTCGTTGTAAATCATCGCTAAGCGACACACTCAGGTCGGTATCAATAAAATGCAGCACACTGTTGATCATATGCAGTTGCAGTTCTTTTCTTTCCCTGCTTTCGCTTGCATCCGGCTTTATTTTGAGCCAGCGGATCAACAGGGGTAGTGTAAGCCCCTGCACCACCAGTGTAACAAAGATGACAACGAAAGTTAAGAACAGTATCATGGGCCTTTGGGGAAATATCTTTCCTGTATCCAGCGTAAGTGGCAGCGCGAGAGCCGCGGCGAGCGAAAGAACGCCACGGGTACCTGTCCATGCAATGACCAAAACATGTTTCCATGGCGTACTTTCCGGTTTTTCACCTTCCGCATTTTTTGGCAGGAACATATTGGTCACATAAGCGCCTGCAAAAACCCATATAATACGAACAATAATAGTGGCGATGCTTATGATCATGCCGTAACCAATCAGTTCCCAGGTAGAATAGGCCTCAACCTGTTTTAGTATACCAGGCAATTGCAATCCGATAAGAATAAAAACAAAGCCATTCAACAGGAAAACGAATGTATCCCAGATCACCCTTGTGCGCATACGTGTCTGGTAGGCAAATATTTCCGGTGCCCGCCAGGAGATGACCAGTCCGGTGGTTACCACGGATAAGATGCCTGACACATGCAGGTGCTCCGCTGTCAGGTAAGCTATGTAGGGTGTAAGCAGGTTCAGACCCGTCTCAACAAGTACATTGTTATTGATTCGCTTGTGAATGAATACCAGTATATACCCGATAACCAGGCCCACCACGATACCGCCACTTGCTACGAGCAGGAACTGCAGGCCGGCATCCACAAAAACAAAACTACCGGTAAGTACCGCTATCAATGCATGCCGGTAAGCAATAAGCGCGGATGCATCATTGGCCAGGCTTTCTCCTTCAATGATGGTCATGATCCGGCGGTTAAGATTCAACCCCTTGATGATACCGGTGGTTGCCACCGCATCAGTAGGAGAGATGATGGCGCCTAACAGGAATGCGATTGACCACCCGAAATCGGGAACCAGGTAATGTGCTGTAATTGCCACCACCAGCGTGGTAAAAAAAACAAGGCTGATAGCCAGTGCGGAAATAGGCCGTATATCTGCCCTGAAATCATGCCAGGAAGTTTGCGATGCTGCGTTAAAAAGTAAAGGAGGCAGGAACATGAGGAATATAGCCTGCGGATCCAGTGCCAGGTCGGGCAGCGAAGGGATAAATCCAATAAGCAATCCGGCTACTACCAGAACGATAGGAGGTGGGATCCGGAAACTAAAACGCTCAACCAATGCAGATAAACTGATTAGTACCGCCAGCAGGAATATTATGTTTTCAAAGTTCTGCATGCTTCAATCCATTTAACATTGAATAGTTTATTTTACTGACGCCAGCAGGTAAACATAAAAAGTACTTCCCTTACCAGGTTCACTTTCTACCCGGATATGGCCATGGTGATTGTCCACGATCTTTTTACACAGTGCCAGACCAATTCCTGTACCGGGATAAGCTTTGTGTCCATGCAGGCGCTGGAATATGGTAAAGATCCTGGCAGCGTATTTTTGTTCAAAACCAATACCCTTGTCTTTCACAACGATTTCAACATAGGGCATTCCGGGTTGCAGTAAGGGATATTCTCTTGCCTCAGCCGGGGGAACCTTACGGGATGATATGCCGAGCCAAGGGCTCTCGTCTGAAAACTTGATCGCATTACTTACCAGGTTAAAAAATAATTGCTGCATCTGTAAAGGCACACCACGCACAACCGGCAACTCACCCTGTTCAATGGTCACCCCACGTTCACTGATCAATAATTCCAGGTCGAGTTTCACATTCTCGATCACAGTATTGAGGTTTACCGGCTCATACACGATATCAGCATTACTGAGACGGCTGTATTCCAGTACAGAACGTATTAATTGCGACATCCGCTGCGCAGACGACTTGATGCGTTCAAGGTATTTTTTTGCAGCCTCCGGGTCCTCAATATTTTTTTCAAGCACTTCGGTAAATGTCTGGATCTTACGCAGTGGTTCCTGAAGATCGTGCGATGCGATATAAGCGAACTGTTCCAGTTCTTTATTTTGTGCCTCCAGTTCAGAGGTATACTTTTTTAGCCTGTCCTCGGCCAGTTTTCTTTCTGTGAGGTCACGGGTTACTTTTGAAAAGCCAATAATATTATTGTCGCTGTCATGAAGTGCCGTGATCACGATACTTCCCCAGAAAATGGTGTTATCTTTTCGCAATCGCCAACCCTCATGCATGGCCCTTCCTTCATCAGCCGCCTGCCTGATCAGTTTTTCCGGTAGTTTGCTCTTGCGGTCATCCGGTAAATAAAATATGCTGAAGTGTTTACCGATCACTTCCGACTCGGTGTATCCCTTTATTCTTTCCGCACCCCTGTTCCAGTTGAGTATATGTCCCTCTTTTGACAATAATAATATGGCATAATCACGCACCTCTTCAGCCATTCGTGCATACCGTTCTTCGCTTTTTTTCAACTCCTCATTGCTTGCTAACAGCGACAATGTTCTTTCCGTTACCAGTTTTTCCAGCAATGCCTCTTCACTTTTCTGTACAGTAGTATCTACCACAGTGCCATACATGCGCTGCGGTTCCCGGCTTTCTGCATGCATGATCTTGCCATGCACTTTTATCCAGTGAATAGAAGAATCTGGCCAAACAATTCGCACTTCGTACACCAGTGATCCACTCTCAAAAGAATCTTTCACCGCTTTGTCGCGCAGGTGCCGGTCTTCCGGATGAAGTCGTTGGATCAGCTCATCGTGCGAAACATCCCGGTTACCCGAAAACCCAAATATCTGGAGGAGGCGTGTCGAGCTGTAGAATGTGCCGGTTGCGATGTCCCAATCAAAGGTTCCCATATCAGCGGCCTCCACAGCTATCCGGGCTCTTTGTTCACTTTCCAGAAGGCTTTCTTCAAAAGCTTTGAAATCAGTAATGTCAACCACCGTGCCGATAAAACGTTCAGCTTGCTGCCGCTTATTAAAAAACACTTTGCCTTTCGGGTGTATCCAGCGTATCGCGCGGTTATCAAAACGAATGATGCGGTAGGTGATATCATACAGTCCTGTTCCGGCCGGATCCATGGCTTTTTGGATGGCTGCGCCAACGGCTTCACGGTCGGCAGGAAAAACGTGTTCGGAAAATGCATCCATGTTTACGGATTCCCCGGGGGCCAGGCCATAAATTCTTTTGCACTCGTCTGACCAGTGCAGTTCACCACTCAGGGGGTAATATTCCCAGGTACCCAACTGGGTTGACTCAATAGCCATCCGCAATCGCTCTTCATTGTCTATTATCCGCTTATCCTTTCCGGCCATATGCTTAGTTAGGTAACATGATCTGTTTGAGAATCTCGGTTAACGCACCTAAACCAGGTGGCTTTACAATAAAATCTGTGGCCCCAAGCCGCCTGCATTCTTCCATGATGGCCGGATCCGAAGAGGTTGAATACATATAAACGGGGATAGCCCGTAGCTTTTCAATTTTACGTATCTCTTCAAGGCACTCAGTGCCATTCATCCGGGGCATATTCAGGTCTAAGAAGAGGCAGGAGGGCAGGGCCTGCAGGTTTTGCAACATTTCCAGCGCTTCAATGCCATCATCTGCAAATACGCATTTGATGGAGGCATCAATTTCTGATACGGCCATGCCAAAAATTTCCTGGTCATCTGCGTCGTCATCAATAAATAAATACTCCATAAAACAATGGTTAATCAAGCACCCTAAATATATCATTAAGCGCCCACAATGCAAGCGAAAAAGGCCTTTACAGAGCTATTTTATCCATTCATCATTTACCCTTTATTTGTAACGTTACACAACTACCTTTGCCGAAACTTTTTATTGCTTGAAGCATCTAGGGGCACTAAACAAATATTTCTGGAAATACCGCTACCGATTTTTTATCGGGATCCTGTTTGTGGTATCCTCCAACTATTTCGCGGTTTTGGCCCCTCAGATCACCGGTTATGTAGTGAACCAGGTGCAGCAACAGTTGCCCGGGGCCCGGCCACCGGCAACCAGGCCGGTTCATGATCAACTGGTGGATTGGTTTATTGACGGCATTCAATCTGCCAATATCAGTTTTGCCTGGCTGATCGCACTATGCAGTATTACGATATTGCTCCTGGCCATCATCCGGGGCATTCTTATGTTTTTTATGCGTCAGACCATAATTGTTATGAGCCGGCATATTGAATATGACCAGAAGAACGAGATCTACCGTCATTACCAGAAACTGGATACCAATTTTTACAAAACACATAGTACTGGCGACCTCATGAACCGTATGACCGAGGATGTGAGCCGCGTTCGCATGTATACGGGCCCTGCGGTCATGTACCTTATCAACCTGATAGCCCTGATTGGTTTTTGCGTGGTCAATATGCTTCGGAAGGACGTGCAACTTACCCTGCTGGTACTTGCACCATTGCCGGTACTGGCCATTACCATTTACCTGGTAAATAGTGTGATCAATAAGAAAAGTGAAAAAATACAGTCTTTGCTGTCTGACTTAACCACGAATGCCCAGGAATCCTTCTCCGGAATACGCGTGATAAAATCATTTGTACAGGAGAAAGCGATGCTGGGATTCTTTAAGAAGAACAGCGAGGATTACAAGACCAATGCGATAGGCCTGGCCAAAGTAGAAGCCATTTATTTTCCTAGTATGGCACTGATGATCGGTATCAGCACGCTGTTAACCATCTTTGTGGGCGGAATGCAGGCATTGCAGGATACAAGTAAAGTAGGGCTGATCGTGGAGTTTGTTATTTACATCAATATGCTCACTTTCCCGGTAAGCGCCATTGGGTGGACGGCCAGCATGATACAAAGAGCGGCCGCGTCTCAGAAAAGGCTAAATGAATTTCTGCAGACCCAACCCACTATCCGAAATGCCGGGGAAACGGTTACGCCTGTGATCAGTGGCGATATTGAATTTAACGGCGTAAACTTTACCTATCCGCATACAGGCATAAATGCCCTGCAGCGTTTTAACCTGCGCATCAGGCAAGGGGAAAAAGTTTTGTTGCTGGGAAGAACCGGAAGCGGCAAATCAACTGTGGCGCAATTACTGCTGCGTTTTTATGATCCCACGGCGGGTAATATTCGCATTGGCGGGCACGATCTTAGGGATATAAGTTTAACCAGCCTGCGTGAACAGGTTAGTTATGTGCAGCAGGATGTATTTCTTTTCAGTGACACGGTTAGTGACAACATCCGTTTTGGATTAGCCAATCCATCTGAGGCTGCGACCGTTGAGAAAGCAGCGGAATTTGCCAGCGTGCACAGCGAGATTCAACGTTTTAGTGAGGGTTATGAAACCATGATTGGGGAACGGGGTGTAACGCTCAGTGGTGGACAAAAACAACGCATCTCCATCGCCCGTGCGCTGATCAAAGAGCCCAGGATCATTGTATTCGACGACTGTTTAAGTGCTGTGGATGCCAAAACGGAAAATGAGATCATCGGAAACCTTTACCGTTACCTCCATGACAAAACCGCAATCATCATAACACACAGGATCTTTTCTTCTTTCAGGTTTGATAATATCATCGTATTGGAAAACGGAGAAGTAGCCGAACAGGGAACGCATGACCAGTTGATGTTGAACAATGGCTACTACGCAGAGCTGTATCGGTTGCAGTTAACGGAACAGCAATACGGGGAGAAATGATCCTTGGTGCAATGTAAAAACTGATGGGTTGATTTGCCTATCTAATCAACCCATCGGCTTATTAGCTTTTGAAGTTCTAACCGGTACTGATAAGACACTATTCATTGATCATACAATGCTCACCATCTTCACCAGTTGAATTAGCGAATAAGGTTCACAATTAATAGCGAAAGACGGTAATTACTACTGCTCCTTCAATCCTTTGGCACTCCTGTCTTCAAACTTGGGGCGGGGATATAGTACCCTTGGTTTTTCCTTTACCAGTTTTAATGCTTCCTCTACGGCTCGCACCAGTTGCGGATCCACTCCTCTTGCCAGTTGCGAAGGGTCATCCCAAACTTCAATTTCCGGTTTGATACCGTAACCCTCAGCGAACCATTTGCCATCGCCGCCAAAAAGCCGGGCATCAGGTACTGTTATGCTACCACCATCCATTAACTGGTGACCCGTTGCGGGTCCTACCAAAATACCCAATGTTCTTTCACCCACAATAGGTCCGAGTTTCAACTGCTGAAATGCCCATGGAAATGCATCCCCGCCTGAGCCAGCCCAACCGTTGATCAGCATGACTTTTGGTGCGTCATTACCTTTTTGGGGCGATGGTGTGATGCCTGCATTGCGCCACGCAATATTGTACACCACGGATCGGTTCAACATCTCTATAAAGCGATCGCCGAGCTGCCCGCCAGCATTGAATCGTTCATCAATAACAAATCCCTTTTTGTCGATTTGCGCATAGAACTGCCGCATCAGTTCCGTCTGACCATCACCCCCCGTATTGGGCATATACATATAACCGAGCTGGCCATTGGAAAGTTCGTCCACTTTCCTGCGATTGCCTTCTATCCATTCAAGGTGGCGCAGCCTTGCTTCCTGTTGCGGCATCAGCGTTTTAATGATCACTTCTTTGGAACCTTCCCATACCGGCTTACTGTTCACACGTAACGCAACAGCTTTACCAGACAATCCTTCGAACATGGCATAAGGATCCAGGGAGGGATCAAGCTGGCGCCCATTCACAGAAAGAATATAATCTCCTTCCCTGATGTTGATACCCGTGCCCAACAATGGTGAACGTACCTCCGTATCCCAAGTGCCGGGTTTTACAATGCGTTTTACCTGGTATGCATTGTTTGTCAGCGCCCAATCTATTCCCAGGAAACCATGGTCGCGGTTGCGGCCCTGTTCCAGGTCGCCGCCACGCACATAGGTATGTCCCGCGCTTAATTCCGCGGCCATTTCCTGCATAATGGTATTTACGTCCCAGCGGGTTATGGCATCGTTCATCATGTCACCATACTGCTTACGAATCGCATTCCAGTCTACCTGCTGCATGCCAGGATCATAAAAGAAATCGCGGTAACGTCTCCAGGTATCATTGAATAACTGCGTCCATTCTTCACGGGGTGTAAGTACCATTTCCATTTCAGCCGTCCGGAGTTGTTTATCCATTCGCTGATCGGCAATAGGTTTGATGATGCCAAAACCGGCAGCATTCCTCACCAACAGGTTCTTTCCGTCGTGCGACAGCGAGTAATTATTGACGCCTGCCATTAATGTTTTTTCTGTTCGGGTATCTATGTCATAAAAAAACAGCGAGGGTGGAGACGGGGCAGCACCCGTATTGGCGAAACGCATATAGATCAACTTACCGTCCACGGAGGCCAGGCGCGCTATATTACCCGCCGGCACCGGTAATATTTCCGCCCGTTGTTCCATGGTTTCCACCTGTACGTTTTGTTCGGGCACGGCAGGCTTTGCTTTTTTTGCAGTGTCCGGGGCAGCGGGTTTGGCAGCCGCACCCGTATCTATTTTGATGTCATCATTTTTGGCTGAAAGCATCGAAGTTGTGGCAGGGTCCAGTGTTGTAACGGCCAGCTGCGTTGTATTGGGATAGATCCAGGTATTATCGAGGTTACTGTAAGTGGGGGAGAAGCTCCTGTCTGTGGTAAAGAACAGGTATTTGCCCGAAGCATCGAATACAGGGTTGTCATCATTGTAATATCCGGACGTAGCCTGGTATACTTTCTTTTTTTCAAAACTATAGAGGTAGACAGCATTGTTTACATTGGCCATACCCTTTGCATAGGTGAGCCATTTTGAATCGGGCGACCACCGCATCCTGAAACCCTGCAGGGCATTGTAGGAATTATCGGAAGTGCGGTCAATGATCTCAACCGAATTAGTGGCCACTGTAAGCACTTTTATCTCCTGCAGATCATTGATAAAAGCAATTTTGCTGTTATCCGGCGACCAGAACAAATCCCATCCCATACCAGACCCGAAGGAAGTAAGTTTCTTTACCGAGGAAGAGCTGTTGTCGCGCAGCATGATCTGCCATTCGCCACCGGCATCACTCCAGTAGGCAAGCCACCTTCCGTTGGGTGACCAGGAAGGCAGCCTTTCCCATGCACCACTGGTATTGGTTAAATTAATGATCACACCATTCTCTGCAGGGATGCTGAAAAGTTCGCCGCGGGCTTCAAAAACCGAACGTTTGGCGTCCGGTGACAGAGCGAAATTGCTGATAGCCGTTCCTACGTTAACGGTACGCGGCATCAGCGTTGACAGATCAGCAACAATATTGATTTTTACTTCATTGTATTTAGTGGTGCCCGCATTCATCAGGAACAATCTACCGCCCGCTTCAAATACCAGCTCATCCGGCCCGGCTGTCATATGGTTGATATCCTCGTTTGCAAACCTGGTAATCTGTTCTTTGGTTTTTTTCCCCGTATCATATACCCAGATGTTGCGACGCTTATCCGTACCCGCATCTGAAATATAGTACACTTTATTCCCGAGCCAAACCGGCTTGCCCTCCGTTGCATCACTTTTGGTGATATTTTCAGCAGTGAGTTTTGCCAGGTCAAAGAGGTACACATCAGATGCCAGCCCGCTACGGATGCGTTTGAAGGGGTAGTTTTCCGTGATCTTTGTTACGTAGGCAATGCGGTTGCCATCGGGCGAGTAAGATGCAAGTTCACCATAAGGTACCGGTAGTTTTTCGGCGAGCCCACCTTTTTCAGAAACCAGGTAAAGCTGGCGGTATTGCTGCGAGCCGCTTTCGCGACCTGATGCGAAAAGAATCCTTTTTCCATCCGGGTGCCAGTCAATCACGCGGTCCGCACCCGCATACCAGGTAAGACGCAGTGGCACCCCACCTGTTACCGGCATACTGTACACATCGGTATTGCCATCATAAGACGCTGAGAATGCCAGTTTTTTTCCGTCGGGAGAAAAACGCGGAAAGGATTCTTCGCCGGTGGAAGAAGTGATTCGGTAAGCAGTGCCACCTGTTTTGGCAACCACCCAAATATCTCCACCATATACAAAGCTGATCTGGCTGGCGGAAACATCGGGATAGCGGAATAGTCGTGCATCGATCTGAGATTGCGCACTAAAAAAAGACAGCAGCGCAAAGCTGCCAATGAAAAAGGTCGTTTTCATACAGTTAGTTTTGAACAGTTTGAACTTGATCTAAAGGAAGCTGAATATAACTAAAAAAATTTGTGGTGTGTAGCTTTTCATACGTAAAGTGGGTATACATGCGCTGCATGCCAGCTAAGAACGCAGCACTTATCTCAGAGGCTGTTGCGGGGAGACGGCTACGCAAATTAAAGAGCGGACTTCGACGAAGAACAGCCGCGCAGGTAAAAACCTGTGCGCCACTGAAAGAAATCACTACAAAGCAACGGTGATAATACTTTCGCGAAAATTTTGGTAATTCTGAAACAATCCTATATTTGTCACTCCTAATAGAATTCTGAAACCAAAAACTAATAACTGTGGCGTACGAGAACAACGACAAAAAGATGGACAGTGTTTACAGCAAGCGGATCAGGGCCGGAAAGAGAAGGACCTATTTTTTTGATGTAAGGGCAACCAGGGGTAATGACTACTTTCTTACCATTACTGAAAGTCGTAAGCGTTTTGACGACAATGGTTATGACCGTCATAAGATATTCCTCTATAAAGAAGATTTTAATAAATTCCTGAAAGCATTGGGTGAGGCGATTGACTACGTAAAAACGGACCTGATGCCGGATTTCGATTTTGACGCATTCAACCACGAGTATAATGATGCTGAAGGTGAGAACGGAAGTTCAGAATCGCCTGCTGTATCTGCACCGGCAATGGCCGCAGTAACGGATGATGAGCCTGTTGCGGTTGAAGAACAGGCCATGGTAGTACCCATTGCCGCTGTGGCGGAAGCCCCAACACCCATCGCCGATGCAGCCGCGGCTTCCAGCCATGCGTCTGAAGAAGTGGATAAATGGTAAAAATGAAATTTGTAATACAAAGCCGCTGAATCAGCGGCTTTCTTATTTATAGCTGTCGAAGCATCCAGATATCGCAACCGCTGTGCCCTGAATTGCCCATAGGGCCAGCTAAACCGGTAAATCCTAATTTTGTGTAGATGCTGACTGCCTTACTGAATTCGGGCATGGTTTCAAGGTACATCTGCCCATATCCCAGTTCCCTCGCAAGTTCCATACATTGGTTGATCATATGTCGCCCCAGGCCACTGCCCCGGGCAGAAGGAAGCAGGTACATTTTTACGAGTTCACAGGTGCCGGCAGGTAGCCCATCCGTAGGGAACACCCCAGCGCCCCCGATCAGTTTGCCCTGTTGTTCTGCAACAAAATAGCCACTGGCAGGTGTAGCTTCGAACAGTTCAAATAAATGGTCGGTAGATGCATCGTGGTATACGGTGCCCGGGCGTAGAATGCCAAATTCTTCAAATGTTCTGCGAATAATGTTTGCCATGGCGGCATTATCGGTGGGGAGAATCCGTCTGATCTTAACATCTTCCATGAGCGGGGCGTTTATTTCGATATAAGAAGAACAAAAGTAGAAGAAGAAAATAAGGTTTTTTCTGCTTTTTATTCTTCTGGCTTTCTTTTATTGACATCTGTGGAACCCGAGATGGAGTAATAACACCCGGCTAGTTCAGGGGTTTATTTCGATAAGAGAAAAAAAAAAAGTAGAAGAAGACAATAAGGCTTTTTTTACTTTTTATTCTTCTGTCTTTCTTTTATTGACATCTGTTGAACCCGAGATGGAGTAGTAACACCCGGCTAGTTCAGGGGTTTATTTCGAAAAGAGAAAAACAAAATAGAAGAAGGCAATAAGGCTTTTTTTACTTTTTATTCTTCTGTCTTTCTTTTATTGACAATCCTTTATGCACTGCGGAATGTTTTAAATGCATTGATAAGGCCATTGGTAGAAGAATCGTGCGTGGTTACCGGGTCCGCGTTAGTCAACTCCGGTAAAATATTATTTGCGAGTTGTTTGCCCAGTTCAACGCCCCATTGGTCAAAGCTGAATATGTTCCATATTACACCCTGCACAAATATTTTGTGTTCATAGAGAGCTACCAGGCAGCCAAGCGTATAAGGAGTTACCTGCTTCAGCAAAAAAGAATTGCTGGGTTTGTTTCCGTCGAATATTTTGAATGGAGTGAGTTTTTTAATTTCTTCTTCCTCCTTGCCGGCTTTCATGAATTCTATCTTTACATCGTTTTCTGATTTGCCATTCATTAAGGCCTCAGTCTGCGCAAAAAAGTTCGACAACAGTTTTACATGATGGTCGCCCAGAGGGTTGTGACTGATGGCAGGTGCAATAAAGTCGCAGGGTATCATCAATGTACCCTGGTGTATGAGTTGGTAGAATGCATGCTGGCCGTTTGTGCCAGGCTCACCCCATATTACCGGGCCGGTAGAATAGTTTACAGGGTTGCCACTGCGGTCTGTATTCTTGCCATTGCTTTCCATATTCCCCTGCTGGAAATAGGCAGCAAAACGGTGCAGGTACTGGTCGTAGGGCAGGATCGCTTCACTCTGCGCACCAAAAAAATTCGTGTACCAGATACCCAGCAGGGCCATCAGCACGGGTATGTTCCGGTCAAATTTTTCCTTCCTGAAATGTTCATCCGCCGAAAATGCGCCTTTTAGCAAGGCTTCATAATGGGCATAGCCTATCGTTAGCGCGATAGAAAGGCCAATGGCGCTCCACAATGAATATCGGCCGCCAACCCAATCCCAGAATTCAAACATATTGGCTTTGTCAATGCCAAATGCCGTCACTTCTTTCTCATTGGTGCTAAGTGCCACAAAATGTTTGGCCACATGCGCTTTATCCTTAGCCTGTGCAAGGAACCAATCCCGTGCAGTATGGGCATTGGTCATGGTTTCCTGGGTGGTAAATGTTTTTGAAGCCACCAGGAAAAGCGTTTCTTCGGGATTCACCTTTGCCAGTGTTTCGGCAATATGCGTACCATCCACATTGCTTACAAAAAACGACTCAATTCCCTCTACACGGTAGGGTCGGAGTGCCTCCGTTACCATATAGGGGCCCAGGTCGCTTCCACCAATGCCAATATTGACAATGTAACGGATTTTTTTACCTGAATAACCTTTCCATTTACCGCTATGCACCTGCTCACAAAAATTTTGCATATGCGCCTGCACTTTGCGGATACGTGGCATGATATCTTTTCCTTCAACCAGTATCACCGTGTCAGAAAAATTGCGCAAAGCGGTGTGTAATACTGCGCGTTGCTCCGTTTCATTAATTTTCAGACCCGCAAACATATCATGGATCGCGTCCTTTAGCTGGCAGTCGTCGGCCAGCTGCAACAATAACTGCAAAGTTTTTGGGTTGATGATATTCTTGGAGTAGTCAAAAATAATATCGCCAAGGGTGATCGAAAATTTCTGGAATCGATCAGGGTCGGCCGCAAACAGGTCGCGCATATGCCGGCGGCTCATTTCCTCTTCGTGATGCTTCTTTAATAAAAACCAGGCTTGTGTATTGGTAGGATTGATTCTTGGTAACATAGCTCTTTCTGTTATTTGCTCTCCTGAAACTTATATTGCATTAATGGCCTCAATGGTTGCCTGTACATTTTCCGGGCTGATATCCAGGTGTACAACCATACGCACCTGCCGGGGCGAAATGGCGATCACAAAAATACCGCGTTCTTTTAAGCGGGCAGCAAGTTCCTGCGCGGTAAAACGGCCTTTCACCTCAAAAATGATAATATTGGTTTCTACCGGTAATATTTCCCCCACAAAATCCCTCTCGACCAGGGCAGCTGCAATTTTTTGCGCATGCCGATGATCTTCGCTGAGCCTGTTGATATGGTGTTCGAGGGCATACAGTCCCGCTGCAGCCATAAAGCCGGCCTGCCGCATACCGCCGCCAAACACTTTTCGGATACGTCTGGCTTTCCTGATAAAATCTCGTGGACCTATCAGCACACTGCCCACCGGTGCGCCCAGTCCCTTACTCAGACAGATAGAGATGGTGTCAAATACTTCTCCATACTGGCTGCAGGTTTCATTCTTTGCGATCAAAGCATTAAAGAGCCGGGCACCATCCAGATGCAGTTTAAGGTTATGCTCGAGGCACACCGCCTTAATTGCCTGTATATCAGCAAAATGATAACAACTTCCCCCGCCCCGGTTGGCTGTATTTTCAAGCGATACCAGGGTGGTTACGGGCCGGTGAACATCGTCTGGGTTGATGGCTTCTTTTACCTGGTCTGCCGTAAGGCGCCCGCGGTTCCCATCGATCAGTCGCACTGAAGCACCCGAATTAAAAGCTATGCCACCCCCTTCATACTGGTAAACATGGGATAATTTCTCGCAGATCAGTTCATCGCCGGGCTGGGTATGACATTTGATAGCTATCTGGTTAGTCATGGTGCCACTTGGGCAAAAAATGGCGGCTTCCATGCCAAACAGTTGTGCGCTGAAGGTTTCCAGCTGGTTTACAGTGGGATCCTCGCCAAAAACATCATCGCCAACAGGGGCGTTAAACATGGCATTCAGCATACCGGCAGTAGGGCGGGTAACCGTATCAGAGCGGAAATCGATCATAGGTCTGCGAAGATAATGCTGAAGTACGAACTACGAAGTACGAAGTACGAACTGCCAGAAATTCGTACTTCGTACTTCATAAATCGTACTTATAACCACTGTTTTTGCCCATTTTACCGAGTTTTTCCACAAAAGCTGGCAAAATTCGGTGTTGCAACGTACCTTTGCAGGCTTCTGACGAGCCCCGTGAAAATTAACGATTTCATTTACAGCGTTTTTATAACAAATGGGGTCTTTTAGTCGTTTAATATCTTAACAAGCAATATATAACATGAGGCAGCTCAAAATCGCTACACAGATTACCAATCGTGATTCGCAAGCCGTAGAGAAGTACCTGCAGGAAATTTCCAAGATCCCGATGATTACCCCGGAAGAAGAGACCACCCTGGCGCAACGCATCAAGATGGGCGATCAGAGAGCATTGGACAAACTGGTTCAGGCCAACCTGCGTTTCGTGGTGTCGGTGGCTAAACAGTACCAGCATCAGGGACTATCCCTAAGTGACCTGATCAACGAAGGTAACCTGGGCCTGATCAAAGCTGCACAGCGTTTTGATGAGACCAAGGGCTTTAAGTTCATTTCCTATGCTGTATGGTGGATTCGTCAGTCCATTCTGCAGGCATTGGCCGAGCAGGGCAGGCTGGTTCGTTTACCCCAGAATAAGATCGGTACCTATAATAAAGCCAACAAAGCCTATATGGCTTTTGAGCAGGAGCATGAGCGGGAACCCTCAACAGAAGAACTGGCGGAAATACTCGAAATGAGTGAAACGGAGATCAACAATATTTTCCAAAGCAATACCCGCCATACCTCGCTGGATGCACCCGTGCACGAAGCAGAAGATGTGGCCATGGGCGACCTGCTGGAGGGTAACGACGATACCGATGAAGATGTTATGAAGGATTCACTGCGCGAAGAGATACGCCGGGTACTGAAATCCCTGAGTCCGCGTGAGGCAGAGATTGTAAATGCCTATTTTGGACTGGATGGTGAAAATGGCGTTACAATTGAACAGATCGGTATGAAATACGATCTGACCAAAGAACGTATCCGTCAGATCAAGGAGAGGGCCATCAAGCGCTTACAGAAAGCGCGCTACAGCAATGCACTGAAAGCTTATTTGGGATAATGTTAATCCACGAAAGATAAAATAGGCCCCTCTGGAAACAGAGGGGTTTTTTATAGGGAGTGCCCTTATAACCTGTTTGGATAATATGTCCGTTCTGTTAACAATGCCGCCACCTTTGAGCAAAGCTGCTCTTTAATCCTTAACTGTTGTAATTTTGCATCATGAATAAATGGCTGACTGCGCTTATAGGATCCTGTTTGCTGGCGGGCTGTGAAAAAAACGTGACCATCCAACCTGACGGGCAGAAGCCAATACTTGCGGTAGAGGCACAGATCGAGAACGGACAGGCTCCCTATGTTGCATTGACCACTTCCATGAATTATTTTTCAGAGATCGACCCCGCGGCGCTTAGCGCCAGCTATGTACACATTGCAAAAGTCACGATCAATGATGGCACCCGTAACTACACGTTGCAGGAATACCCCGTAACCGTAGGGGGTAACAAATTCTATTATTACTCAACCAACCAGCTTTCGCCTTCCACCAGTTTGTATGGCAATCTGGGTTATAGGTACACGCTCACCATAGAGACTGGCGGAAAAACCTATACCAGTGTAACCACTATCCCCCAGTTAAAGAAAAGGATTGACTCCTTATGGTGGAAGACGGCTCCTTTTCAACCCGATTCCTCGAAAGTGGTATTGATGGCAAAGATCACAGATCCGCCGGGGTTTGGCAATTATATCCGTTATTTTACCAGAGTGGGGCAGCAGGATTTTGTGCCCGGATACAATAGTGTATTTGATGACCAGATCATCGATGGCAAAACCTATGATATCCAGGTGAACCAGGGCGTTTCCAAGAACACCCGCCTGCAGCGTGATGATTATGGATTTTTCAAAAGGGGCGACACGGTGACGGTTAAGCATACCAATATTGATAAAGCGACTTTTGATTTCTGGCGCACATGGGAATTCAGCTACCAATCCATTGGCAATCCTTTTTCCTCACCGGGTAAAGTGATTGGCAACATCAGTAACGGCGCCTTGGGTGCTTTTTGCGGGTATGCAGTAGAGTACCGGACGCTGATTATCCCCAAATAAAACAGCTTGTGCAAAAATCAATAACGGCAAGGGCAGGGGAATGATACATTTGTTGGTTAAAAAATAAATAAGCAGTATGGCAAATGAGGCTACAGAAAAAGTACATGTTTTGATCATCGGTTCGGGTCCTGCAGGCTACACCGCTGCAATCTATGCGGCAAGGGCCAATATGAAGCCGCTGCTGTACCAGGGGATACAGCCCGGTGGACAGTTAACGATCACCACTGAAGTTGAGAACTACCCGGGCTACCCAGACGGTATCCAGGGCCCTGAGATGATGGTCCATTTTGAAAAGCAGGCGGCACGCATGGGTGCTGATATTCGTTACGGACTGGCAACAAAAGTTGATTTTTCGCAACAGCCTTACAAGGTTTGGATAGACGATGAAAAATTGATTGAGGCAGACGCAGTGATCATCTGTACCGGTGCGTCTGCTAAGTGGCTGGGTCTGCCAAGCGAAGAGCGGCTCAATGGTTTTGGTGTTAGCGCCTGCGCCGTATGTGATGGCTTTTTCTTTCGCGGAAAGGAAGTGGCCATCGTGGGCGCGGGAGATACAGCGGCAGAAGAGGCGCTCTATCTTTCCAAACTCTGCACAACCGTTCACATGTTTATCCGCAAAGATAAAATGCGCGCCAGTAAAGTAATGCAGGACAGGGTTGTCAATACGCCAAATATAAAAGTGTACTGGAACACCGATACCGATGAAATACTGGGCGAAAAGAAAGTAGAAGCGGTACGTGTAAAAAACAACCAGACACTGGAAACGCAGGAAATACCCATCAGTGGTTTCTTCGTTGCCATTGGTCACCAGCCTAACAGCGACATTTTTAAAGACTGGCTGGATATGGATGAAACGGGCTATCTACAAACGGTACCCGGCACCACCAAAACCAACCTGGAAGGCATATTCGCTGCAGGAGACGTGCAGGACAAAAATTACCGCCAGGCCGTAACAGCAGCGGGAAGTGGATGCATGGCCGCCCTGGATGCCGAGCGGTATCTGAGCGCAAAGGGACTGGCGTAACAATAGCCTGGAGTTTGGCGTTTGGCGTTAAATAACCGATAACCCCTAACAACGCCAAACCCCAAACCCCAAACTCCAAACTCAATATGCTAAGTATTCATCTCCACAACATAATCTTCTTCTCCTACCACGGTATTCACGAGGAGGAGCGCATTCTCGGTAACGAGTTTGAACTGAACATAACTGTGAAACATTCGCCAAAACAATTGCCGGTAAAACATTTGTCTGATACGATCGATTATATTTCGGTGTACGAACTGGTAAAGACAAGGATGGAACTGCCAACGGCTTTGCTGGAAACATTGGCAACGGATATTGCGAGGCAGATACTGCAAAGGTTTTCAATGGCAGAGTCCGTTCATTTGTCTATCAGGAAACTGCATCCGCCTGTGGCCGGGTTCAGGGGTAGTGTAGGGGTAAGTTTTGAATTGGCAAGAACAGAATTGTAAAGGATATGACAATGAAATTATTTTTTTCGCTGATGCTGATGGTAGCTGCCGGGTCAATTTCTGCGCAGGATATTAATGTGCTGATGAAAGAAGCGGACAACCTGGAAAAACAACAAAAAGAAACGGAAGCCCTTGAAAAATACAAGCAGGTATTGGTGCTGGAGCCCGCTACCATTAAGGCTATGGTAAAATCAGCTGAACTGAATGTGTCTATCAGCAACCGCATACCGGATAAAAATGCACGGCGTTTATATATTGAAAGCGCCTATGCATTTGGGAAGAGGGCCTATCTCACAGACAGTACCCAGCCGGATGCGAATTATGCCATGGCCATGGTTTCGGGAAAGATGACGGATATAGAACCAGAGAACAAGAAGATCGTCGCCTATGTGAAGGATGTAAAAAAATATGCTGACCAGGCGCTCGCCATAAATCCCAATCATGCCCGGGCAAATTATACTTTAGGCAAATGGCATTATGAAATGGCAAATCTTTCCGGAATAAAGAAAGCGGCTGTTAAATTATTTTATGGCGGGTTGCCTGAAGGAAACCTTGATAACGCCATACGTTACATGGAAAAATGCAAGTCACTGGAACCCTATTTTGTATCCAATTACCTTGACCTCGCAAAAGCCTATAAAGAAAACCGGCAGCCGGCCCAGGCAATTGAAGTGCTCACAAAATTGGTAAAATTACCCACCAGAACCTCAGATGATGTAGCTTTAAAAGCCGAAGGAGCAAAGTTGCTGGCATCGATGCAATAGAAACGAGGGTGACAAAGTACGAATCATGAAGTACGAAGTACGAATGGTAAGTAAATAAAAAGGTATTTTATGGAACTACAACAACAGTTTGCGCAGGCTGCGGCCGACAGTAAAACCCTGGCAGAAAAGCCCGATAACGAAACTTTGCTGAAGCTGTATTCCCTCTACAAACAGGCAACTGATGGAGACAATACCGGTACCGGGCCGGAAAATGTTTTTGACTTTGTGGCAAAGTTCAAGCATGAAGCATGGGCCAAACTGAAAGGTGTATCCAAAGAGGATGCCATGCAGCAGTATGTTGACCTCGTTACAAAACTGAAAGGATAACCAATAGTCACATCATCCACCGCTGCTTTCCTATGTGCATTGCAGGATTAGGAAGCATAAAGACTATCTCCGTTTCGCAATACCTCATGCTGCATTTCTGCAGCTCCCCGATCTTCATCGTACCCTGATCGAATGGAAGGCTTCACCACAAAGACGCAGTAAACACGGATATCTCACAGAGTAATCACCGAGTGATTATTTGCATTTGAATTAGGCTTTGCGACTATTCCAGCTAACCCTTTATGCATTGGTTCCCGCTCAAAAATGAACAGGATTGTAGCAGTTGCCCGTAGTGTGCGTATGTAAAGAGCCATTATAAAATATATCGCACACCTACGGTTAACCCATTCACCCCAAAACCTGAGAGGCCCGTATTAAAATTGAGTGTACTGGTAGAATATTTATAATGGTTGGTCCCTGAATGCACGTCACCTGCGTTGTAGCGGTAGGATAGGTTGAGCAGGTTAGACAATTCTCCCGATAAAATAAACCGTTGGTTCAGCTGGTACCATACACCCAATGACGCAAACAAATTGGCGTAGATTGTTTTGGTATCTGTACTGCCTGTAACGGATGCGTATTTGGTTTTTCCAAACCCATACCCCGCGCCCGCAGTGCCGGAAAAGGACAGATAGATTTTCTTTGCCAGTGGTTGAAGCTTTGTACGCGTGATGAAGGCCCCCAGAATATGGGCATAGGCTTTCTGATCGAGGCCGGGGTTATTGATATTGCTATGGGTATAATCATAGCCATAATTTACCCCGAACCCCCGCAAGGATGTAGGCGTGATAAAACGCGATAATGAAATATTTAAGTTTACCGAAGTGCTCGATTGATCGGTGTTGGCGTTAGAATTTACCTTATTATTTGAAAAGGCTATTCCGAACTGGCCGCCAATTACTTTCTTACCGGTTTCAAATTGTGCGGAAGCATTCCCGATGCTCATCAGTGTCAGGATCAATAGCCATTTGTTTTTCATAGGTTAGTTTTTACTTTAAGTAGCCTGTAAAACGCATTTCGCTGCGCACCGCTTTTTGCTTTAACGAATTTTTAGAAAAGTGATCATACTATTTTTTGCGAGGAAACAATCCCGTGTTTTAGCAGCTGCGATTACAGGTTGCGCGTTTCCTGCCTGCGACAAAACTATATTTTCCTGTTCCGCCACCTGTTACTGTGGATGTACCAGAACGAAGGCACCAGAATGGTAAACCAGTATATCCATTCGCTGGCCCAGCCCCAGGTGATTGGCATATGCAACACTTCCAAAACGATATACACATAGATACAATAAAAAGTGATTGCCGCCACTTCTGAGATCAGGTTCATTTTAGAATTACCGGTACCCGTAACGGCATTCATCCAGACAACAGACATGGACATCAATACAAGTGCAGTAGACACTACCCGCAAAACCGGTATCGCTGCCTGAATAAAATCTTCTCCCTGGCCGTAGATGGAGAGGAATGCATGCGGGAACAGGTTAAGGAAAATACACACCAGCAAAGCAAAGCCAACACTCCAGTACATGATTTTATAGATCAGCTCTTTTACACGGCTTTCCAGTCCCTGTCCAATCACATTACTTACCATCGTATTTGCCGTAGCCGCAAAGGCCCAGGTAAAGCATCCGAAAAAGCCAAAGATATTCCGCATGGTGTTTGACACCGCAAGGTCACGTTCGCCATGGTGCTCAATGAGAATATAAAAAAACTCCCAACTGATGACGCTTATGGTATGCTGGAGTATCAGTGGATAAGACTGGTTAAGGATCAGCCTGATATTGGCGGCATCATAGGCCCAGTTGCGGAATAACTGTAATTTCTGGGTCAGGCCATTAAGCCGGATCACCACAAAGATCACGGCCAGTCCTGCAAATTCCGAGATTATAGACGCATAGGCAGCGCCATCAAACCCCATAGCAGGCATACCGAATTTTCCATAGATCAATCCATAGTCGAAAAAAACATTGGTGACCGCTTCCGTTGCAGTACCTATCACCAGGTATTTACTTTGATTGGTGCCCACCAGCAATGCATTGCGCATCTGGTAGAGATACAAAAAGGGCAGGCCCAGGATACGAATATTCAGAAAACGCACACAGGTATTTACGCTGTCGGCGTCATGCAGGGCCATACGCAATACAAATGGTGCCACAAACCAGGTAAGCATTATGCCCGCCAGTGCAAACACCACCGCTATGCGAATGCCCTGGGAGAAAAGGTTACCGATGTCTGCCACCCGGTTCTCACCCGCCCGGCGGGAGATCAGTGCCTGTAATCCGTTATTCAATCCATGCCCCCCAACCGCAAATATCAGGTAATACACACCCGTGATGCCGGCCAGTGCCAGCTCGCGCTGACCCAGCCCACCCAGGAAAATATTATTGGTGATAAAATTGATCTGGGGAACAATAATGGCCGCCGTGATAGGCAGCGCAATTCCCAGGATCTGCCTGTTGCTGATATTAACCTTAAGATTGATTTCTCCCGAAGCAGTAGCCATAATAAAGCGCAAAATTACAAAGGAATTTGCTGTTACCGGTAGCCAGCCACCCTTAACCGGCCATTAAACTAGTAAACTGATAAACCAATAAACTTTTTTATCATTGCATTGCAATCCAAATCATGACCAGGAAAACGATCGGGTACTATAGCAACACAAATAATTCCGGCGATCCCGCTCGGCTAATACTGGAGATCAGTGAAAGGCAGATTGCCTGTATGGTTAAAGGGCAGGAGGCTCAACAGTTGCATGCTTTCGAACTTTTTGAAATTGAAAAGCAAAACAATGGATGGAAAGAAGTCTTTGCCGCATTGCGGGAAGAATCACAGATACTAAACCGTAATTACCGCGAAACATCCTGCTATTATAACTGTGAGGAAGCACTCATTATACCGGCAGAAAAGTTCAACACCGGTGCGGCTGAAGATTTTCTCTCGCTGGTGTATGGAGAAAAACCACAGCATGATGTCAAACACGATACATTGGTACAGAATGAAATGGTAAATGCCTATCGTATTCCAAAATTGATGCATGACCTGGTAGGCGCCAACTTTGTGCTGTATAAACCACATCATTCCTATTCCAGTTTATTGGATGATATTCTGGCCAGACCTGAGCTTCCGGCAGAATTTATCAAGCTTCAGTTATACAGCCACCATTTTATTCTTGCATTTGTTAAAGGCGGGAAATTACAATTGGTTCGTTCATTCCCATACCAGTCTGCAGAAGATATTTTGTATTACCTGGTGAGTATCATACAGCAGTTCGGGGTGTCTGCAACCGAATCGCACTTAGAGATCAGCGGCATGCTTGATGCCGACATGATTTCGCAACGCCAGTTACAAAAAATGTTTGGTCATATTTCATTTGATACCGTATCGGGTGATGATGCTTTTATCACTGCAGTATCCCTATACCCCGCATACTATTTTACCCCGTTTTATAAACTGGCCGTATGAGGATCATTTCGGGCAAATGGGGTGGGCGCAGGATCCATCCGCCTTCCAGTATGCCGCATACACGTCCCACCACGGATATAGCCAGGGAAGGCTTGTTCAATATCCTGCAGAACCGTATGGATCTTAGCGGCATAAAAACACTGGACCTTTTTGGCGGAACGGGCGCCATCAGCTATGAGCTGGGTTCACGCGGAGCGGCCGACCAAACCATTGTTGAAAAAGACAATGCCATGCATGCATTCATCAAAAAAAACCTTGACTTGCTGGGGGCACAGAACTATAAGCTGCTTAAGATGGATGTGTTTGCTTATCTCAATGGCTGTACCGAAAACTTTGACCTGATCTTTGCTGGTCCGCCCTATGCGCTGGGCGCTATAGATGAACTGCCAAAAATCATCGTTTCAAAAAAATTAATTAACCCAAAAGGATTTTTTATACTCGAACACACACCCCGCAACCAATACGAAAAGTTTGAGGGTTTCCGTTTCCAGAGGAATTATGGGACGACGGTGTTTTCGTTTTTTGCTCAAGAGAATGAGCAGTGAGAACTGAAAGGTGAGAAGTGAAAGATGAGAAGTGAGATAGAGTAGGGGTGCTAAAAGAGAATTATGAGACCTATCTTTTTAACGGGCATTGGTACGGATGTTGGTAAAACACTGGTGGCTTCTATTGTTACCGAGGCACTGCAGGCGGATTACTGGAAACCGGTGCAGGCAGGGTTTGCAGACGGAACCGACGCGGAACGCGTGAAGCAACTGGTATCTAATGCGCATTCTGTTATACATGATGAATTGTACCGGCTGCACACACCGGCCTCGCCGCATATTGCGGCAAGAAATGACGGCATTGTGATCGAAAAAAACCTGATCGTATCCCAATCACAAACGCTGATAACGTTAACGGCCGGCAGGCCATTGGTGATAGAGGGTGCAGGCGGAATACTGGTACCGTTGAATGACCAATGCATGGTAGGCGACCTTGTAAAGGCTTTACACGCCCGGGTAATCATTGTGAGCAGGAATTACCTGGGAAGCATCAATCATTCATTACTGACAGCCGCCTATTGCCGCAGCCATAAACTGGATGTTGCCGGGTGGATCTTTAATGATGACTATCTTTCCTATGAAGATGAGATCGTTCAATGGAGCGGCTATCCTTCCTTAGGCGCAATACCGCGCATGCCGGCAATCAACAGGTCTAGTGTTCATGCGCAGGCATTGCTTTTGCAGAAATCCTTACGCGAAAAACTGGATATTGAATCATGACAAAAAACGCGCTACGCGAATTGTACCGAAGCAAACGTATTGCGCTTGACGCGCGGGACCGTTTGCGGTACGATGACCTGATGCTGCTGCAGTTCCAGCAATTTGACTATGGGGATGTGCGCAGTTTGCTAACCTACTGGCCAATGACGGGTATGGCTGAACCCAATACGCTTCTTTATTCGGGGTACCTGCGTCATATGATACCCGGCCTGGTCATCGCCTATCCGGTAACCAACAAGGAGCTACTTTCCATACAGGCCCTGACTATCGATGAGGATACCGTTTATCAAACCAATGCATGGGGTATTACGGAACCCAAATCTGGACAGCCCTTACCAGCAGAACAGATCGACCTGGTTTTTGTGCCTATGCTCGCCTGCGATAAACAGGGGCACCGCATCGGCTATGGAAAAGGTTTCTATGACCGCTACCTGTGGGGATGCAGGAAAGATGTGGTAAAGATCGGATTCTGCTATTTTGAGCCTGTGGACGCCATCGATGACACCCATCAATTTGACGTACCTTTGACGTATTGCATTACACCGCAGGCAACCTATGAATTTTAACACCCTATTCCTTAAATCCTTTCGTGTGTTGTTGTTACCGGTAGCGGTCATCTATGGAGTGATCATATTTTTCCGCAACTGGTTGTATGATAAAAATTATTTCAAATCCGCCAGCTTTAATTTTCCGGTAATCTGTGTTGGCAACCTGGCTGTGGGTGGCACAGGTAAATCGCCCATGGTGGAATACCTGGTGGAACTGCTGCGCCACGATTATCAAATCGGCACTTTGAGCCGCGGGTACAAAAGGAAGACAAAAGATTATGTGCTCGCCAATGCGCATACCACAGCGCTGGATATTGGTGATGAACCCATGCAGTTCCATATCAAGTTCCCCGATATAGCGGTGGCTTCCTGCGAGGAGCGGATTGTTGGCATACCCCACCTGCTGCAGGACGTACCCGGTTTACAGGCCATTATACTTGACGACGCATTCCAGCACCGGATGGTAAAAGCCGGCTTGAATATTTTGCTGACAGAATGCAGCAACCTTTATTCGCAGGATTTTTTTCTACCTACCGGCGATCTCAGGGATGAATGGGCCTCGGCTAAAAGAGCAGATATCATCATCGTAACAAAATGCCCCTATGACCTCTCTGCGGAAGCCAAACAAAAGATCATACGCAGCCTGAAACCCCTGGCCACCCAAAAGGTATTCTTCACCACCATCGAATACGGAACCCCTTACCATATATTTAATCACCATGACGAATGGATGCTTACACCGCGAGATGAGGTATTACTGGTTTGCGGTATTGCCAATCCACGACCATTAAAAGAGTACCTGCACGAAAAAGCACATACTTACTACCAGCAGGATTATTCCGATCACCATATTTTCTCCATTGATGACCTGAATGAGATCAAGGAAAAATTTGAGGAGATACAGGCACGGGATAAGCTCATACTGACTACTGAAAAAGATGCCGTGCGACTAACCAAGTTTACGGAGCAACTGGCCTCTTTACCCATGTATGTATTACCTATCCGGCATTATTTTTTATTTGATGAAGCAGGGGCCTTTCATGAACTGGTAACCGGTTTCCTAAGGAACTTTCATCTTAATTCAGCCAAATGAGCAAAAAGAAAACAAAACAGAAAACAAAGTCAAGGTCAAAGCCAATGGCCAGCCAGGCCCTTAAAGGCAAACTGGAAGTAACCCGGTCAGGTATGGGCTATGTGATCGTTGACGGACAGGAAAACGATGTACTGGTTCGCCAGGGCGATTTCAATACGGCCCTTAATGGTGATCAGGTACGCGTAAAAGTGGTGAAGGAAAATGTACGAACGGGGAAAAAAGAGGGCAGGATTACGGAGGTAATAGAGCGAAAGCAGACGGAATTCATTGGCTATATACAACTCTCCACAAATTTTGCATTTTTTGTTCCTGATACGGATAAACCCATGCCGGATCTGTTTATTCCATTAACGGACCTGCATGGCGCCAAGCACAAAGACAGGGTTGTGGCAAGATTGGTTAAATGGGACCGGGATGATAAAAAACCGGTGGGCACGGTGGTAAGTATCATGCAGCCCGAAGACGAAAATGATGCCGCTATGAAAGAGCTGCTGGCGCAGGCGGGCTTTCCTCTGTATTTTCCGGATGATGTGCTGGAAGAAGCGGCAAGATTGCCTGAAATTCTTCCCCAGGCAGAGATCAATAAGCGTAGGGACTGCCGGGAGCTGCTCACTTTTACCATTGACCCCGTGGATGCCAAAGATTTTGATGATGCCATTTCATTGCGCAAACTCAACAGCGGCATGTACGAAGTAGGTGTGCATATTGCGGATGTAAGTCATTATGTGGAACCCGATACCGAACTGGACCGCGAAGGATATAAACGGGCCACTTCCGTGTATTTGCCCGACCGGGTAAACCCGATGTTGCCTGAAAGGATATCAAATGAACTCTGCTCTTTGCGGCCACATGAAGACAAACTGACTTTCTCCGCCATCTTCCAGATGAGTGCCAAAGGCGAGATAAAACAGTACTGGCTGGGTAAAACCGTGATCCATTCTGATCACCGCTACAGTTATGAAGATGTGCAGCAAATCATAGAGACAAAAAAAGGATTACATGCAGAGGAAATTCTGTTGTTGAACGATATCGCACAACGCATGCGCAAAACACGTTTCAGTAAGGGGGCCATTAATTTTACTTCACAGGAAGTACGGTTTAAACTGGATGAAAAAGGAAAGCCCATTGCGGTAGTGGTCAAAGAAAGCAAAGAGGCCCACCAGTTGATAGAAGAATTTATGCTGCTGGCAAATAAGACCGTGGCAGAAAATATATCCAAACAAAAAAACAATAAGAAGCCGATCCCGTTCCCTTACCGGGTGCATGACCGTCCCGACGCCGAAAAACTTACACCGTTTATTACGTTCGCAAAAAAATACGGCCATGTATTTGATGTATCAACACCGCAGGCCATTGCCAAAAGTTTCAACGATATGCTAACGGCTGCTAACGGAAAACCGGAGCAGCATGTGCTGGAACAGTTAGGCATACGCACGATGGCCAAAGCCATTTATACTACGGAGAATATCGGGCACTATGGACTGGCGTTTGATTATTATTGTCATTTCACGTCTCCAATACGCCGATACCCCGATGTGCTGGTGCACCGCGTACTGGAGGCATTACTTGATGGCAAGCCGCTGATCGACAAAAAAATGGAGGAAAAATGCAAACACAGCAGCGAACGTGAACGCGCCGCTATGGAAACCGAACGCGCGGGAAACAAATACAAACAGGTTGAATTCCTCAAAGAACATATTGGCGAAGTATTTGACGGCGTGGTGAGTGGTGTTTCCAGCTTTGGTTTCTGGGTAGAAACAGTACTGCACAAATGCGAGGGCCTCGTTAGCGTGATAGGCCTGTCAGACTATGATGATTTCAGGCTGATTGAAGGCGATTACAGTTTAGTGGGTAGAAGAAGCGGCCGCACATTCCGCATGGGCGATAAAGTGAAGATCAGGGTAGTTGCCGCCAACCTGGAAAAAAGGCAACTCGATTACGAATGGGTATTGGGAGAGGAGACTGAGGCAAAGGAGAAGAAAGAGAAAAAGAAGAAATGAATATCGAATATGGAGCGCTGAATGTCTAGTCTAAAGGATGATCCTTTGAGACTATCTGTGTGGTGTGTGCCCCGATGTTCAAGCCTTAGCAGCATGATTGAATCGAAGGCTTCACCACAAAGGCACAGAAAACACAGAACTACACAGAGTTATCACCCCGGGGAATCCTGGATTTAGAATAAGGCCTCGCGTCCAATCTACCTGGTCCTATAGGGAATTCTGAACACCGAATAAGGAAGGAAACATTGTGGCTCTATGTATGTTCTGGCCCCGGTGTTGAAGCCTGCGCTGCATGATTGAATTGATGGCTTCAACACAGAGATAGAATACACACTATTACTGGGAACTGGTTTCTATGAACACGATTCCATGCTGGGCCAGCATTTGCAATACGGGCTCATAGATGCCTGGTACGGTGGGCGTATGCAGGCCGCGCTCGGTAATTTTTCCGTCAAGCAATAATGTAGCCGCTATACCCAAAGGCATGCCCACGGTTTTTGCCATGGCGGTGCGCAGGTTATCTTCGCCCTTCACCACCAACTGGCTTTTTACATTTGCCATTTCACCATTCAGCTCGTATACTATCTCGTGCAGCATCACGATCATATCCCTGTCATCTTTCCGTAATGCCCATTTCTTCTCAATGATCCATTGCAGCACATCTGCGGAACTGGCCTGGCCCTTGTTGATCAGTGTATCGTCATTCATACCCAGTGATATAAATTGTTCCTGCAAGGGGCCGCTATCCAGCGTACGCGATATTTTTTTCCTGTCAAAATGAGCCTTGATAAATGCGCCGATGGACAGGCTATCTGTTTCCCATGCATTGTTTTCATCTGTCATGCCCAGGTCAACAATCATTTTCCAACCACTGCAAAATGCCGGATGACGCAAAGTGGTACGGATAAATGTGCCTGCATCTTGCAGGCCGTATACGGGCATATAACTCAGCGAATCCCGGTTGGGGTAATAGGCAAGAGAACCGATACCATCAATCATCACTTCATTACAATTTTGAAAAAGTGTTTCGTAGTTGAGCGTCCTGGTAACAGCGTTTTCGCTGAAAGTGGCGCCGGCTTTACCCGCCAGCACAATGTTGCGCGGGTTCCAGCTGATCTTATAATGCCAGGGGTTATCATCACTTTCCGGAGCCACCAGGCCACCGCAATGTGATAGAAAGGAATTGACCCTTCCTCCTTCAGCCTGTATGCGATGTATCAACTGCATCGCGCTCATATGGTCGATGCCCGGGTCGAGTCCCATCTCGCATAAAAACAGTACATCGAGTTTGTTGATTTCTGATGCTTTGCCTGCAAGGTCCTTATCTACATAAGACGCGGTGAGCAGGTGTTTCCGAAAGCGGATGCAATCAAGCGCCACAGAATAATGAAGCGATGCCGGCAGCAGAGAGATAACCACATCCGCGCTGTTTACGAGTTCCCCGCGCAGGGCATCGTCTGCGATAGTGGCTTTGACGGGTTTTACCCATGCGTGTTCACCGATCTTTTCGCTTGTGGCTGCAAGGTCCGCATCCGCAACGGTAACACGCCATTGCCGGGCGGCCGAAATTACTTTCAGGTAATCAATCAGCACGGTGGCAGATTTTCCTGCGCCGAAAAGGAGAATATGTTTTTCGTGGCTCATGGTGGAGAATAAAGTTTAAATATAATGCCTGCGAAGGGAAACCGCGCAAGGGGTTGAGGCTGGGTTTCCCTAAGTGCACGACAAGAGAAAAGGAGCATGACTCTTTGCCCTCTTTCATTCTCGACCCGCTCTCCGGGAAACCCTTATCACAATCATCAGGCCACAACCCTCATTTACCGCAAATATGCAGTAAGGCGATGTAACTTTACCACCTTCCATGCGTTTTACCCAAAATCAAAACAAATGAAAAAGATATTACTGCTGATAACCCTCTTCGCGGCTACCACTGCATGGACACAGAAAACCATCAATGACCCCAATGCCGCAACCCGCACCGCGCGTGGTTTCCATGCCATTGAAATATCAGACGGAATAGACCTTTACCTTACACAGGGCAATGAAGAGGCAGTGGCCGTAAGTGCGTCCAGTTCCGAATACCGCGACAAGATACAGGTGGAAGTGGTGAACGGTGTTTTAAAGATCTATTACGAACGCCAACGCAACTGGGGTGTCAACTGGGGCAACAGGCAGTTAAGGGCCTATGTGTCTGTAAAAACACTCGATAGGTTAAGCGCTTCGGGTGGTGCGGATGTGTCGATCGAGAACACGCTGAATGCGGGGAACCTGCGATTAGACCTATCTGGCGGCTCTGACCTCAAGGGAAAGATCGTGGCCCAGGAGCTCAACGTGTCGGCAAGTGGTGGTTCTGATGCACATATCTCCGGCAGTGCAAATAAACTGAAAATAGACGCCAGCGGCGGCAGCGATTTCCATGGCTATGACCTTATCAGCAACTACTGCACAGTGGAAACCAGCGGTGGCAGCGATGTAAAGGTTACCGCCAATAAAGAGATCAACGGGAGCGCCAGTGGCGGCAGCGATGTTTATTACCGCGGAACGGCGTTGAATACTGCAAGTAAAAGCGGGGGATCGAGCATTAAAAGGGTTAGTTGAACGAAACGTTTTTAAGTACGAAAAACGAAGTACGAAGTACGATTGTCAGGTTCGCACTTCGTACTTCGTATTCCGTACTTTTCCTCCTTCACATTTGTGGATAAAACCCCTCAAAAAACACTGGTTTTTCCTACCATTTGCACCCTAAAAAAGCTATCTTCGCCTGCCCTCAAAAAAGGGGGTAATCAGGGGATATTTTATACCCTCCAGGCAAGCTAAAATCTTTACGGGAAATAACCACATGGAAGAGAACCAAGTACCAGAACAAACGGCCGATAACGACCGCATCATCCAGGTAAATATTGAAGAACAAATGAAAACCGCTTACATCGATTATTCGATGTCGGTTATCGTGGGACGCGCCCTGCCGGATGTGCGTGATGGCTTCAAACCCGTTCACCGCCGCGTTTTGTACGCGATGAAGGAACTGGGCAACACCAGCAATAAACCTTACAAGAAATCAGCCCGTATCGTGGGTGAAGTGATCGGTAAGTATCACCCGCACGGCGATAAATCCATTTATGATACACTTGTTCGGATGGCCCAGGAATGGTCCATGCGTTATATACTGGTTGACAGGCAGGGTAATTTCGGTAGTCCGGATGGAGATCCGCCCGCAGCTATGCGTTATACCGAAGCGCGCATGCATCGCATAGCAGAAGCCATGCTGGATGATATCGAAAAGGATACTGTTGATTTCCAGCTCAACTTTGATGATTCGCTGGAAGAGCCTACTGTTCTGCCTACACGCATACCCCAGTTACTGGTAAACGGATCATCCGGTATCGCCGTGGGTATGGCTACCAATATGATGCCGCATAACCTTGGAGAAGTGGTGAATGGCTGCATAGCCTACATTGGCAACAAGGACATCAGCATTGAGGAACTGATGGGGCATGTAAAAGCACCTGATTTCCCAACCGGTGGTATCATCTACGGCATGGAAGGCGTAAAGGAAGCGATGCTGACGGGCAGGGGAAGGGTAGTGGTACGTGGCCGCTGTCATGTAGATACACGCCCCAATGGCCGCGAACAGATCATCATTACCGAAGTGCCTTACCAGGTGAGCAGGGATTCATTGACTGACCGCATTGGTCAGCTCGTGAATGATAAAGTGATTGAAGGCATTACCGATGTACGGAACGAAAGTAACAAGGAAGGTACCCGCATAGTGGTGGAACTGAAACAGCGTGATGCTGTAGCGCAGGTAATCATTAACCAGCTATACAAATTTACCGAGCTGCAAACCAGTTTCGGAATCAACAATGTGGCGCTCACCAAAGGGCGCCCCAGGATCATGAACCTGAAGGACCTGATCTCCGAATTCATTGAGTTCAGGATGGAAGTAGTGATCAGGAGAACAAGGTTTGAATTACGCAAAGCAGAAGAAAGGGCACACATACTGGAAGGATACCTGAAAGCGCTTGACCACCTGGATGAAGTGATCAGGCTCATTCGCAACAGCCGCACGCCCGACGAAGCAAAAGAAGTATTGATTGCCAAAAGCAAGGAAGAAAGATGGTACCTGAGCCAGGGTATTTTTGCAGACGGCACCGCGGAATTCTATGTTCAGGAAGAAGGCTTGTCTGAAGCGCAGGCAAAAGCGATACTGGAACTGCGTTTACAACGCCTTACCGGTATGGAGCGCGATAAGATCGTTGAGGAGTTTACACAACTGATGTTAACGATAAAACACCTGAAAGAACTGCTGGGCAGTGAGCCTATGCGCTACGAACTGATCAAAACAGAACTGGGTGAGGTAAAAGATAAATTCGGCGACGAACGCAAAAGCGAAATTCAATACCTCGCGGATGAAATGCGCATTGAGGACCTGATAGAAGACGAGAACGTGGTGATCACTATCTCCCATCTCGGCTATATCAAACGTACTTCCGCAACCGAGTACCGCCAGCAAAGGCGCGGCGGCAGGGGAGCGGTGGGTTCCAAAACCAGGGAAGAGGATTATGTAGAGCACCTGTTCGTGGCTTCCACGCATGATACCATGATGTTCTTTACTGAAAAGGGCCGTTGTTTCTGGATGCGTGTTTACGAAATCCCGGAAGGCGAAAAACAAAGCAAAGGCAGGGCCATTCAAAACCTGATACAATTACCGGGCGATGATAAGGTGAAAGCCATTATTGACGTAAAAAACCTTGACGACAAGGATTTTGTTCAGAACCATTATATCGTACTTTGTACCAAGAAAGGAATCATCAAGAAAACATCCCTTGAAGATTTCAGCCGTCCCCGCGCAACCGGTGTAAACGCAATCACCATTGTAGAAGGCGATGAACTGCTTTACGTAGAAATGACCGATGGCAAACAGGAGATTATGATGGCGGTAAAAAGTGGACGTGCCATCAGGTTCCCCGAATCCAAAGTCCGATCTACCGGGAGAGGCGCAATTGGGGTGGCAGGCATTGAAGTGGAAGACAGCAGTGATGAAGTGGTAGGGATGATCTGCGTGGACAAAGACGATAAAACACGCACGGTTTTGGTGGTTAGTGAAAAAGGATTTGGCAAAAGAACCGCCATTGACGAATACCGGATCACAAATCGGGGCGGAAAAGGTGTTAAAACTATCAATGTCACGGAAAAAACAGGTAGTTTGGTCGGCATTTTGTATGTGAGGGAGACCGAGGACCTGATCATCACCTGTAAATCCGGTATTACCATTCGCACGGGAATTCAGGATATCAGGGAGGCGGGACGTGCTACACAGGGCGTAACCTTAATCAGGCTGGATGATGGCGATGAGATAGCTGCTATTTCACAGATTGAGGAAGAGGACGAACCAGTGGCATCGGAGGAAGGAAGAGTTAGGGAAACAACAGACGCCAGTGAACCCGACGGCGAAAGTAAAATAAAAGATAATGACGAGACAATCACTGATAATCAACAATAAACTCCCCATTATGAAAAAGGTTTTTTTACTGGTAATCCTGGCTGCAACGATTCAGTTGGTGAATGCCCAGGATTACAAGAAAGTGCAGATTTCGGTTACACTTAACAAGTTTGAGGATGCAAAGGTAGAGCTGGATAAACTGTTGGCCGATCCGAAAGCAGCAGCAAAAGCGGAAACCTATTACTGGAAAGCACGTGTGAATGCGGAACTTGCGAAAGATGCGGCTTTACAGGCCAAATATCCCAATGCGATGAAGGATGCTGACGCAGGGTTTAAGAAATATGCTGAAATGGATCCCGCATACGCATTGGTGAAGGAAAAAGGCGCAGATGGATATTTTACCATGTACTCCTCTGCCTATGCCTCCGGCATCAAAGTGTTCAATGAAAAAAAATGGGAAGAAGCAGCCCAAATCTTCGAGATAGCCAATGAGTACATCAATACCATTATCAGGAACAAGTGGACCAACATGAATATCGCTTTTGATACAACAGCGGTATTGTATGCAGCCTACGCCTACCACAATGCACAAAAGCCAGACCTGGCAGCCAAATATTATGGCGTGCTTGCAGATGCCAGCCTGGCGGGTGACACTTACCTGGATGTATATAAATTCCTCGTACTGCATTATACCACAACCAGGAATGAACCGATGTTTAAAAAATACCTGGCTGTGGCCCGTACCCTCTACCCCAAAGAAAGTTGGGATGAGTTTGAGATTGATTACATGGATAAAAACATGACCCTGGAAGAAAAAACTGCCGCATTTGATAAAGAAGATGCCGCGGGAACACTGAGTGAAATGAAATACCTGCAGTTTGGCGATGTATTTATCAGGGCCAAAAATTCAGAGAAACTGGATAGCGCCAAACAGCAGTGGTATACCATGAAAGCCGCTGAGTCTTTCAAAAAAGCATTCGCAAAAAACCCACAGAACGGTGTAGCCGCTTACAATGTGGGGGTAATTCATTACAATGCCTATGTTGAGTATGATGACAGGTATGCCGGAAATATCCGCGCCATGCAGGCCATTAATGCCGATAAAGTGGTGGAAAAGGACCCCAAGAAAAAAGCCGCGGCGGAAGCGGCCCTGAAACTGAAGCTCGACCCTATCCGCAAAGCCAATGCTGATATCGAAAAACCTTTAATGGAAAACCTTGACCAGTCGATCGAATGGCTTGAAAAATCATTCACGGTACTGCGCGACAAAACCAACCGCACCAACACCGAAAAAGGTGTGATCAATAAGGATGTTGACTTCCTTGCAAACCTGTATGCGTACAAGCGCGACAGGGCGCGGGGCAAAGACAACAAAGCCTTTGATGCCTTTGAAGCCAAGTACAAAGAGTACGATGCTTTACATGGTAAATTCTAAAGTAAAGTTTTACAGCATAGAACGGCGGCAATCTTGTCGCCGTTTTTTTTATGGCCATAAGAGCGCTGCCAGTACCGCTAAGGCGCTGCAAACGCGGCAAATCAGCATGTGAAATATTCCGTAACTTGGGGTATTCTCCATCCGGAAAAAACCAGGCACATGTTAGCCGTAAAAAAAACCAGCGCTGTTGCGCTCACCCTTCTTGTATTAATGCTGTTCAGTTTTTGTAAAACAAAAACAACTGCTGCTTCGGAGCCGCCCGCCGGTACAACGCCCGCAGAACCGGGTATACGCGTAAACACGATTGTAAATAACCAGGAGATTATCTGGGGAATGGATTTTCTGCCCGGTGGTGATTTGTTGTTTACAGAAAAAAGAGGACGCCTGTATCGCTACGCGGGCGGCAAAACCACGGAGATCACGGGTTTCCCCGAGGTAAACACGAACGGGCAGGGCGGACTGCTGGATATAAAAGTGCATCCTGCCTATGCCACCAACGGGTGGATCTATTGCAGCTATTCGGGCTTTGATAACAGCCGGTACGGAACCCTGACGCTGGTACGCTTTAAACTGAATGGCAATGCCATCAGTAATATGGAAACCTTGCTCAAAACACCCACACCCGATACCTGGTTTGGACATTATGGAAGCAGGATCGTTTTTGACAATGCTGGTATGCTGTACCTCAGTATAGGTGAGGGAGGTTCCACCAGCTACGGCGGTGCGGGGTCAGGCAATATGAATGCGCAGAATGTAAAAGTGGATTGGGGTAAGGTGCACCGCATCTCCGATGATGGTAAACTGCCCGCAGATAACCCTGTATTACCAGGTAACACCGCACCCACCACCATTTACTCCTATGGGCACCGAAACCCGCAGGGATTGGTATTCAATCCTTTTACCAATGAAGTTTGGGAAAATGAACACGGACCCAGGGGTGGAGATGAAATGAATATCATCCAAAAAGGTAAAAACTATGGCTGGCCATTGGTATCGTTTGGCATCAACTATGATGGCGTACCCGTTACGGATAAACCTACACGCGACGGGATTGAGGCTCCTGTACATACCTGGACACCCTCTATCGCCCCCAGTGGCATGGCCTTTATTACCTCCGATAAATTCGGAAGCTGGAAAGGAAATGTATTGGTGGGCTCGCTCGCCTTTAAATACCTGGCGCGACTGGAACTAAAAGGCAATACGGTGGTAAAAGAAACCAAAATGCTGAAAGACATCGGCCGTGTGCGGGATGTAAGGCAGGGACCGGATGGACATATTTATGTATCCGTGGAAGGTCCCGGGAGAATATTACAGGTGGTAGCGGAGTAGGGTACAGATGAGCAAGGAACAGAGGAAACGGGAATGAAGGATGATGAAGAGAGGAAGGGGGTGAGGGGGCGGGGGGAAGTTGAATTGTTTTTTTGAAAACAGGGTAATTAAATAATTAAATATGGAGCTATTTCACAGGATTAGCAGGCAGAATGAGATTCTACTTGACCTCTGCATTGGTCTGAAGGCGGAAACGGAGGCGCTGCGGAATATTATTGTGCAGGACATGGTCGATAGGGGAACTGATGCAGAGAAAATAAAAGCAAACTATGAAGCGTCACTGGTAGAGGCGAGGAAAACCATACTGGCGCAGATAAAAGCACATTACCTCATGGATGATGGACCCGACGATATATTACGTTCGGCATTTCCTGAGCATTGACCGCCTTCATTGCCTGATAACAAATTGTCTTACCATGGCCTGCATTGGCAGTAAGCATAACCATAGCCCATTACCATGAAACTGATTTTTTTAGTTGCCCTGCTATTTCAAATAAACGGGTATGCACAGTCCCTTTCGCCTGAAAGGGTTGCCAGGATCAAGAATGCTACGGTGCAACTGACCATTGAGGGTACCACTTTCACCGGTTCTGGTTTTTTTATCGATAACAAGGGAAAATTGCTCACTTGCTGGCATGTGATCGCTCCCGCGTTGCTCTATGATACAGCGCAGCGGGTACCCGTTCAAAACAGGATCATTGCGCAACTGAACGACGGCAGAAAAATAGAATACGGATTGCAAACAGTGTTTGTAACCGACACTACGGTAAACACCATTGCGGTAGGGTACGACTTTGCGGTATTGCTACCAAAGACCAATATTACCACCCCGTTCCTGAAGCTTGGCTCCTACAGCAACAGCAGGGAAGGAGACGAGATCTACACCTGTGGTTACCCATTATCCATTCCCAATCCTTTTGTTTCCAGGGGCATCATCTCCACAAAATATACCGACACGGCCAACAGCGTTTCGCGGCCCACGGGAACACTGTACCGCATGCCCAGGAACCAGGCGCTGCTGGATATTACCCTGAACAGCGGTAACTCAGGTGGACCCATCGTAAGAACCGGCAAAACCATTGACGATGATGAAGTGATCGGTATCGCCGATTTTATCATCACACCCATGTGGCCATACTATGAATCTTTAAACACCATGCTTGAATC
>JANPIE010000117.1:0-3904 GCA_031424835.1 Chitinophagaceae bacterium | reverse complement strand
TAGGGTCCGGCATGCACAAAAATATTGGGGTATATCCAGGCATACAGGTTGGTACTGCCAAGGGGTATCATAGCCAGCAGGATATTCAGCACTTCGGATAACAAATAAATAAACAGCGGGTTCTTACCAAACACTTCGAAGAAGCCCGTCCAGCTTGTTTTTCTTTGTATCTCTACAATAAATATGACAGCACCCAGTAAGAGGCAATCAAGTCCTACTGTATGCAGTACAAAAGAACTGGTCCATAATTTTTTATTGATTGGAAACAGGAAATTCCAGAAATACGCAATCACTACCAATGCAAATCCCGCAAGCAGCAGTTTGGTTACACATTCATAACTTTTACCTTTTTGCTGTATAAATTGACCCGCCAGGTAACCGCCCACCACGTTTACGATGGCTGGCAAAGTGCTTAACCATCCTTCGGGATCAAATGCAATGCCTTCACCATGGTACAGGTGGGCTTCACCCATCAGCCAACGGTCAAGATAGAGTCCGGCATTACCCTGCAGGCTAAGCGGATCATAGGGATCACCAAACCAGAAACAGATCACCCAGTACAACAATAGGATCAGCACACTGATGACCACCGTGATCCTTGTCTTGAAAAAATACAAGAGCAATGAAGCAAAACAATAGCATAGCGCTATGCGTTGCAGTACACCCAGGATACGCGTTTGCGAAACAGGCTTAAACACCCATTCTCCATCCTGGTGCGTAAAAAAAGGAAACCAGTACATCAGATATCCCAGTAAGAAAATGATCAGTGTTCTTTTAAATATTTTAACGAGTACATCAAGGGTAGTTTTCTGCTCCCATTTTTTCATCACAAAACTCAGGGCATTTCCTACCACAAAAAGGAAAGAGGGGAACACGAGGTCGGTGGGTGTAAAGCCATGCCATTTTGCATGCAGCAGCGGAGCAAATGTTTGTGAGTGATCACCCGGGGTATTAACAATGATCATCAGGCATACCGTGAGCCCGCGAAATACATCCAGTGCTAAGAATCGTTGGTTGGTGCTCATGGCAGTAAGTTTGGAGTTGCCGAATATAAACCTTTCGATGCTTTTATTCAATACCAGGTTGTATGTGTTTCAAAATAGAAGGCACAGCTAGCACCCGGTATCAAATTGTCAACAGGAAATACTCCGCGTAGCTCTGTGCGTTCTGTGTCTTTGTGGTGAAGCCTTCGCTTCGATCGTGGTGCGACTGCTTTAGCAAAGTGCCAGGGAATAGACTGAGGGTCACTGAGGCATCTTTCGATTTCGGATATACACCTACTACACCCTTCATGATTTCTCTATAAACTATACCGCCATTCAGGTAAAAAAATTGCTCAACGCAATCTGTAAAAAACGTAAATTATCCAATGAAGAAGATCATGTTATACCTGCTGGTGGTACTTTACCTGATGGCCGGAATCAATCATTTTCGCAACCCGCAGGTATATCTTGAATTGATGCCGCCCTACCTTCCGGCTCCGGCTACCCTGAATATGCTGGCAGGTATTGCCGAGATCCTGCTCGCCGGTTTATTGGTATTTAGGCGCACCAGAAAACTGGCGGCCTATGGCATCATTGCCATGCTGATCGCCTTTATTCCTACACATATTTACATGATAGAGAAACATAGCTGCTTTCCGAGTCTTTGCGTTGCGCCCTGGGTGGGATGGGTACGACTGTTTTTGTTTCAGCCCCTTTTGGTAGCCTGGGCATGGTGGTGCCGGAAATAAATTCTGTACTTTTAATGAAACTGATTGCCATGCGTTTTCTCAAACGACTGCTTGCCATAATAGCTGTGCTGGCCATTGTTTATGTAGTTGGGCCCAATCCCTCAAAACCTGTTTATAACCACAACCTGCCGCAGGTTCCTGCTACCCAGCATATAGAAAAGTTTGTACAGCAGCAGGAATCACAACACAAAATTAAACCCGATAACGAGGCGCGTATCGTGTGGGCCAATGACTCTGCCCGGCAAAAAACAGCCTATTCTATTGTATACCTGCATGGGTTCAGCGCCAGCCAGGAAGAAGGCAACCCGGTTCACAGGAATATTGCCAAACAATTTGGCTGTAATTTATACCTGGCCAGGCTATCCCAGCATGGGGTGGATACAACGGATGCCCTGATTAATATGACGGCAGACAATTTATGGGAATCTGCCAAGCAGGCCTATGCGATAGGGAAACAATTGGGCGATAAAGTGATCCTGATGGGCACCTCAACCGGTGGTACATTGGCGCTTCAGCTAGCGGCCGCATATCCCGAAATTGGTGGTTTGGTTTTGTATTCTCCCAATATCGCTATTAATGATAAGAATGCATGGGTGATCAATAACCCCTGGGGATTGCAGGTTGCGCGCATGGTAAAAGGGTCTGATTTTAATACCGCCCGCAACAACACACCTGAATACAAGCAATACTGGAACCACCAGTACCGGCTTGAAGCCGCCGCACAACTGCAGGAGTTGCTTGAAACCGCCATGGTACCGGGCACCTTCGCGTTGGTAAAACAACCCGTGTTGATTTTATATTATTACAAAGACGAGGAAAACCAGGATCCTGTTGTAAAAGTCTCTGCCATGAAAGAAATGTTTCCGCTTCTGGGTACGCCGGCGGCAAATAAAAAAATGGTCGCTGTTCCCGGTGCCGGCAGCCATGTAATGGCATCACCGATTCAATCAAAGGATGTTGTATCCGTTGAAAGAGAAACCGCTGTTTTTTTAAAAGAAATTCTTCACCTCAAAAGTCAGAGGGACAGTCTGTAGTCTTTAGTTATTTGTTGATTCTGCAACCAGTAATTAATGACCCCTAACAACCAAGGATCATAGACAACAGACCAAAGACTAAATTTCAGTTATGTTTAAAAGCAAGATCGCCGGCATCGGCAAATACATACCCGCGAATACCGTTACCAACAACGACCTGTTGCAGTATATGGATACTACCGATGAATGGATACAGGAACGTACGGGTATCACTGAAAGGCACTATGCCCATCGTACAGAGGAAACTACCACTACTATGGCAGTAGAAGCGGCGAGGATTGCAATGGAGCGGGCGGGAACCACTGCGCAGGAAATTGATTTTATTGTATTTGCCACCCTCTCACCGGACTATTATTTTCCCGGGTGCGGTGTATTGTTACAACGGGCATTGCAGATGAAAGAGATTGGCGCACTGGATGTACGCAACCAGTGCAGTGGCTTTATTTATGCACTTAGCGTGGCCGACCAGTTTATCAAAACAGGTATGTATAAAAATGTGCTGGTGGTAGGCAGCGAGAAACATTCTTTTGGGCTTGATTTTACTACAAGGGGAAGAAATATCTCGGTAATCTTTGGCGATGGTGCCGGAGCGGTGGTGTTACAGGCAACCACAGATGAAGGTTGTGGAATTTTAAGTACACATCTGCACAGCGACGGCCAGGCCGCGGAAATACTGGCCATGTACAACCCGGGCACACATGCTAACCATTGGGGCAATTACGCAGATTTTGATACTGCCCCCATCGCCGAAATGTTCATGAGTCACCAGATGATCGACAAGGCACAGAATTTTCCATACATGGATGGGCAGGCGGTATTTAAAAAAGCAGTGGTAAAGTTCCCTGAAGTAATACAGGAAGCCCTGAAAGCAAATGGCTACCAGCCAAGCGATATTGCTATGCTTATTCCCCACCAGGCTAACCTCCGCATCAGCCAGTTTGTGCAGCAGAAACAGCAGTTACGGGATGACCAGGTGTTTAACAATATTCAACGTTACGGTAACACCACGGCTGCTTCTGTTCCCATAGCTTTGTGCGAAGCCTGGGAAATGGGCCTGGTCAAAGATGGCGACCTGGTTTGTCTCGCTGCCTTTGGGAGCGGGTTTACCTGGGCGAGTGCTTTGATGAAGTGGTGAAAC
>JANPIE010000116.1:0-30241 GCA_031424835.1 Chitinophagaceae bacterium | reverse complement strand
GCTCGAATGGTAAGCTTCACCACAGAGCCACAGATTTCACGGAGATGCACAGAGTGATCACCCGGGGATTATTTGATATTGAATGAGGCCCAATGCATATTCCACCTAAACCTATGACGAATATCATCCCAGACTTTGACCGCCATCATTATAAAAAAGTATCCTAATTAATAGCTTCATCGTAATAAACTCCACCTCTTGAAAAAAATCATCGCGGCCCTTGATGGGCTTAAATATTCGAAAGACTGCACGGCCCATGCCACTCATATGGCCAAACTTTCTCATAGTCACCTGGTTGGTGTATTCCTGGACGACCTGGCCTATACCAGCTACAGTGTTTACCAGTTACTTGTGAAAAACGATGTACCCGAGAAAAAAATGCAACATTACCAGGAGAAAGACCGCGAAACACGCGACAAAGCTGCCAGGCTTTTTGCTAAAGCCTGCGATAACGCGGCCATTAACTACAGCGTACACCGTGACAGGAACACTGCGCTCCGCGAACTGCTGCAGGAGAGCATCTATGCCGATCTCCTGGTAATTGATAAGCGTGAAACATTCACGCACTATCATGAACCAGTACCCACGTTGTTCATACGTGACCTTCTGTCGGAAGTACAATGCCCGGTACTGCTGGCATCGGGAGCATACCATCCCGCAGACAAAATCATTATGCTTTACGATGGACAGCCCTCGTCAGTGTATGCCATAAAAATGTTCAGCTACCTCTGCCCGTTCCTGAAACATTTACCTATTGAAGTACTTACTGTGAAGCCCGTAAAACTTGACAGGCATGTGCCAAACAACGCCCTCATCAAAGAATTTATGAAAAGGCATTTTCCTAAATCAGCCTATAATGTTCTAAAAGGAATACCGGAAACAGATATTCCACAATACCTCGCGCAACAGAAAGATCATCCCATGATTGTGCTGGGTGCATACAGCAGGGGTATGGTATCACGCTGGTTCAGAACCAGCATGGCAGATATACTGATGAAGGATCTGAAGTTTTCATTATTTATAGCGCACAATAAATCCTAAGGCGGGGCTTACGACTATTGTGTCCCTATAAAGATATAAGGGCATACTTGCACGCGCGAATCAATGGTGACAACCGAATTTGTATAGATACTATACAGTTACTACCATCTCCTCGTCCGGCATAGATGAGGATTTATCTTGACCAGAGTCTTGGTTAGCAAGCAAAAACTCTGCGCGTCTTTTCCTGGCGGTTGTATGGTGGCCGGTATGGCTCCAGCCTGGCGGCATAAGCAGGTAAAGCATTTTGTTCTTAATGCCCGGAGCCGATTTTACATCTCTTATCAGCGCAACAATCTCTCCGAAATAAGCATCCAGAAAACTATTGCGCTTCATTTTTCGCGTAATGCCGTACTCAATCGGTAAACTCCTGTCCTCCGCCTGATAAGTACCGAACGCTTTGTCCCAGACTGGCAGCAGGTTACAAAAATTTGTATCCATGTAAACCGGATTCCTTGCATGGTGTACGCGGTGATGAGAAGGTGTCAATACGATCTTTTGCAAAAAACCCAGGCGCGCATCCTGTACAAGGTTCTCGCCGATATGTATGAAGCTTCCCCAAAGACTATCAATGGCCATGATTACAAATAACAAAGCTGGATTTACACCCAACAAAATACAAATGCTGGTTCGGATCACATCGGCGTACGGCGCCTCTAAAAAGAAATGTGCATAGGTTACCGATAGATTCATCGATTCGGGCGCATGGTGCGTAGAATGTAAACACCAGAGCAACCGCACTTTATGTGCCAGGAAATGATACACAAAATGCGCCAGCTCCCAAATAATGTATCCATACACAAACCAATACCAGGTGAGAGAAGTTTTGAAAAGGGAATAGGGTTCAAAAAATCCAATGCAGAACCCCACCATGGCAAAGGAGATAATCCTTCCCAGAAACGCGTTCAATACATAGGTGAAAAAGGAGATCTTGTAATGAACCACTTTAAACCGTTTGTAAAATGCGGCCCTTATGATCTCTATGACAAGCAAAAGTGGAATGAGCGGGCCTAACACGGAAGTAATACCGTGCCAGGTCATAAATTCACCGTAGTTACCTGATCTCAAAATCTCTAACAGGTTACTCAACCCAAAAAAACCTTTGAACTCGTTGAACAGGGTTTGTAGAAAGTCCATTGTTTGAAGTTTTATGGATCTTACGGCAGTTGGGAATTTCTTTTACCGAAAAGGCGCAAGGGAAATTAGCATTGAGCCACTTCTAGTCCTTGCGACTTCCCGACGAAAAAAAACGCAGTTCAGAGTTCTGCCACCTGAATATTCCGGTAGTTGATTGACATTTCATTGCCTGGATGCAGTTGAATTCCTATCGGGCCGCTTGCCGGAATGGCTTCAGAAGAATAGGTCATCACTTCTATTCCATTCAGCCAGACAGTATAGGTTTTATCAACCACTTTTATCTTCATGGTGTTCCAATCCTTCAGCTTGAGTATATCTTTTACATTGGCCTCCACAGGGTACCTGAGTTTGGGTAAATAGGGAGAGCCGGTTAGGTCGCGCTTCAGGGAACCGGAGATACCGATCTGGATCTGGTCATTTTCCGAACGCAGAAAAATACCGGAGTCCACTATCCCATCGCCCATCATAAAATCGGCACTAACGATAAAGTTGGTGTATTTTTTTTCTGTCCAGAGAATGCTGCCTTTCTTATCAGCGCTACTCTTAACGTAAAGCGTACCATCCTTCGCGATCCAGTTGCTATTGTTATTTTCCGGCAATACCCAACCCGAAAGGTCCTTGCCGTTGAATATGGATTTCAGTTTGGTATCCTGTGCAGGTAACTGGCCCTGCAGAACAAGAATAACAAGCGCGGCAAGCAGTAGTCTTTTCATAAAATAAATATAATTGAATATATTTAAGAATGCAAAACAACCAAAACAAATCCCGCCGGGCCTTCCTCAGCTCTGCTGCAAAAACCGCGATGGTAGCTGCCGTTGCTCCCGCCACCCTGGTACAGGGCAAACCCGTTCATCACACCCATCTCTCGCCGGATATTTTAGGTGCTAATGACAGGATCCGTATTGCCGTACTCGGACTTAACGGAAGAGGTAAAAACCATGTGGAAGAGATCATGTCGCTTGCAGAAAAATCCAATGTGGAAATAGTTGCCCTTTGTGATCCTGATATGGTGGTACTGCAGGCAGCTTCAGCAGCATTTGAGAAAAAATACAACAGGAAAGTAGCGATAGAACAGGATTTCAGAAAACTCTATGAGAACAAAAATATTGATGCGGTAACACTTGCCACACCTAATCACTGGCATGCATTACAAACCATCTGGGCATGCCAGGCAGGTAAAGATGTATACGTAGAGAAGCCTGCAACACATAATATTCATGAAGGTAAAAAAATGATTGAAGCCGCATATAAGTATAACCGCATCGTTCAGCATGGCGTTCAGCTAAGAAGTTCCATTGCCATCAGGGAAGCCGTTAAACATTTGGAAGACGGATTATTGGGAAGGGTATATATGTCGCGGGGACTGGTGTATCGCAGAAGGCCCGATATTGGGAACAAGGGAATATCACAGATACCCGCGGGCCTTGATTATGATCTCTGGTGTGGCCCGGCACCCATGCGGCCCTTCACCAAAAACCTGGTGCATTACAATTGGCACTGGCACTGGAACTATGGCAACGGTGACGTAGGCAACCAGGGAATACATGAAACGGACCTCTGCATGTGGGGGTTGGGTGTGGACCAGCTTCCGGAAAAAATTACGTCCATGGGAGGTAAATTTTTATGGGATGATTGCAAAGAAGTGCCTGAGATACTTACCTCTATTTATCACTATCCCAAACAAAAAAAGATTATACAGTTTGAAGTGCGCCACTGGAACACCAATTTAGAGGACGGTGCCGGTGTAGGAAATATTTTTTATGGAGAAAAAGGTTATATGGTAGTGAAAGGCTACGGTACGTATGAAACCTACCTGGGAGAGAAAAGAGAGAAAGGACCCGCGCGGACAGAAAACGGCGAACTCGGACTTCATTTTCAAAACTGGTTCGATGCCATACGGGCGAGGGATATGAGTATACAGCATGGCCCCGTGCAAACCGGGCACCTCTCTTCTTCGCTTGCCCATCTGGGTAATATTTCATACCGCCTGGGTCGCCAGCTAGAGTTTGACCCTGTTGCGGAAAGATTTATAGGGGAGGGAGAAAATGAAGCAAATGCAATGCTCAGCCGCGATTACAGGGCGCCGTATTTGTTGCCGGACACAATTTAAAAAAAGTACGAACTGCGAAGTACGAAGTACGAACTGACCGTACACCTATTTCGTACTTCGCAGTTCGTACTTAGTACATTGTAACCAGCAATGTTCTGCTTTACAGCAAGTCTATTTTTTCCATCCGATCGTTTTCCCCGTCACTGCTGAACGGCGTGCTGCTTCCAGGATTTCTACCACCCGTACATTGTTCTCAAGGGAGTATAAACCGTTATAGGGTACCTGTATCTTTCCATGAATCACGTCAAAGAAATAGGTGAACGGATCCGTATAAACAGGAATGTCCTTTTCGGTTATACTTCGTACCGATTCTTTTGACATGGGATGACGACGCAGGCGCAGGGATGTGTTATCAGACGCGATGAGGTAAGCAGAGTCGCCATAGACTTCCATATCCTTCCTGCTGAAAGGCCAGTTCCAGGATGCCTGTATGATACATTGTGCAGAAGGATACCGGACAATGATGGTAGCTTCATCTTCTACTTTGGGATAGATCCCGGGTTTATATTGCCCGGTAACAGCCGTTACTGATATAGGCGATTCTTTCTGCATCAGGAAGGTCATCAGGTTAGCCCCATAGCAACCAAAATCCATTAGCGCTCCACCGCCATTCTGCACCGGGTCAGTGAGCCATTCAAAAAAATGCGAACTAACATTGATCTCCTTTGGGCCCTGGTGCCCGTCATGGATCACCACCTTACGGATGGTTCCCGTATAACCGCTATCGTGCACCAGTTGGAATGTTTTGGCCACAGATGGGTACCAGGATGTTTCATAGTTGGTTAGTATATGTACTTTATGCCTTGCAGCAAGCTCCTGCATTCTTTTTGCCTGTGCCACTGTGGTAGCCAGCGGCTTCTCCACCATTACATGAATTTTCCTTGGTGCACTCTTTTCTACCACCTCCATATGACTCAGGATGGAACCGAATGCGAGCACCGCATCTGGCTTTACCGCGTCGAGCATCTTGTCAAGATCACTGTAAATAATTGCAGGGCTGTAATGGTATTTTTCGGCATACTGCAGGGCCAACGCTTTGTTGGGCTCATATACACCTACCAGCACCATATCCGGCATAGGCTTTCTGGCCAGGATAAAGCCGGCATGCCCATGAGTGATACCGGCTACAGCTATGCGCAGTGGCTTCACCTGGCCGTAAGCCGTAAAACCAGTAAATAGGAAAACGAATACATACAGCCATTTTTTAAAACAGACCATAATCTAAAGTTATAGATACTAAACTAAAATATTGTGACTAACCCGCTTTAAGGGCAAGACAACCCGGATTTTTTCTCTGATAAGCTAACGCTGCGCCGCCTCTTAGCCTGCACTTACATTGTTCTGCCACTTTCTGTCGCTGGTATCTTGCCTTGGTGTATTATCAGTTAACTTTATTCACCAACGCTGCCTTGTTTGCAAAAGCGTCTATATTTTCAAAACTAGTGGTGGCAATCTGCTCCATTGCCTCCTGCGTAAAAAATCCCTGGTGCGAAGTGATCAGGACATTGGGAAAAGAAATGAGGCGTGTGATAAGCTCATCATGGATCAGGTTCTCAGAATAATCATGGAAAAAAAGTTTGCTCTCCTGTTCGTAAACGTCCAATCCAAGATATCCCAACTGACCGTTTTCCAATCCTTCAATTACGTCTGCGGTATTGATCAGGCCGCCCCGACTGGTATTGATAAGCATGGCACCTTTTTTAAACAATGCCAGCGTCTTAACATTGATCATATGTTTGTTGCTATCTGAAAGCGGACAATGCAGGGAAACGATATCAGCATCATTCAACGACTCCTCCAGGGTACCGTAGGAAATGCCGGTACCTGCCAGCGTTTCATCGGGAAAGGGATCGTAAGCACTTACACGGCAACCGAACCCCTGCAAAATTCGACAGAATGCTTTCCCAATATTGCCCGTACCGATCACGGCCACTTTGCGATTGTGCAGGTTAAAGCCCATTAATTTATCAAGAGCAAAATTTCCCTCCCGTACACGGTTATAGGCTTTGTGCGTTTTCCTGTTGAGTGTAAGGATCAGCGCCATGGCATGTTCTGCTACTGCTTCGGGCGAGTATGCAGGTACACGCATAACGGTAATTCCCAGGTCGGTAGCGGTTTTTACATCCACATTATTATATCCCGCACATCGCAACACGATTAAGCTGATTCCATTTTTCTGCAGAATCTTTAATACAGCGGCGTTCACGATATCATTAACAAAAACACAAATCACATGAAAGCCGGCGGTAAGAGAAGCGGTATGTTCATTGAGGGGAAGCAGATAATACACCAGTTCATGACCCGTATTGAAACGGTCGAGAAATTGCTGGTCGTAGGGATAGGTACTGAAAACAGCGATTTTCATGGTAGGAAATTATGATGGTGTATACACGACTGGTAATGGCAAAAAACCCAGGGATACTGGTAAGTTAAGATTTTAAACCCATCCGGCGCAAAGTTCCGAAATCCGGATAATACCCTTTAACTATCAGATAAAAATCATAGCGAAGAATTGTTGGCAGAGAAAGGTATATTTATGGAGCGAATCGCTCAATTAAAACAGGACCTTATGAAGATCTCTTTTCATGGCGCCGCCAGAACGGTTACCGGCTCCAAACATTTGGTACATCTTCATGGCAACAGAAAGATCCTGCTAGATTGCGGCATGTTCCAGGGATTGGGGCAGGACACCCTGATACTAAACAGCGACTGGGGCTTTGAACCTTCTGAGGTTAGCCATGTGATTCTTTCCCACGCCCACATAGATCATATAGGGCTACTGCCTAAGCTGGTAAAAGATGGCTACCACGGTAAGATATTTTGTACGCCGGCAACTGCCACGCTTGCAAAAATTCTGCTTATCGACTCCGCATTTATACAGGAAGCGGATGTAAGGTATGTTAATAAAAAACGCGCAAGGGAACACAGGCCATTGGTTGAGGCCCTGTATACGGCAGATGATGCTGCGGCAGTGTTCCCGCTTTTTGAAGCAGTGCCTTATGGTGAGCCGGTAAACATTGAAAAGGATATCGAATTGTTGTATACCGATTGTGGCCATATAGTTGGCAGCGCCGCAGTTCATTTAACCGTTTTGGAAAAGGGTAAAGCAACCCGTATAAGTTTTAGCGGCGATATCGGGCGTTACACCGACATGATTCTGCGCGCTCCCGATTCTTTTCCGCAGGCTGATTATATTATCATGGAATCCACCTACGGTGATAAGCTGCACGAAAAAATCTCTGTTGCCGCTGACCAGGTACGGTCGCTCATCGAGCAAACCTGTATACAACAGAGAGGGAAATTGGTGATGCCTGCATTTAGCCTCGGCAGAACACAGGAGATCCTCTTTATGTTGAACAGGCTGGCTTTGGAGGGCCGATTGCCTGCATGTCATTACTATGTGGATAGCCCGCTTTCCATAAAAATCACGGATGCTGTAAAACAGTACCCCACCGATCTTAACGAACAGGTGCAGGCACTCCTCAAAAAAGATGACGATGTATTTTCGTTTAAAGGACTCACTTATATTGAAACCCTGGATGATTCAAAGGATTTGAATGGGTCAGCAGACCCCTGCGTGATTTTTTCTGCCTCGGGCATGGCTGAAGCTGGCAGGGTAAAGCACCATATTGCCAACAATATCAGCGATGGCAGGAACACCATATTGTTAACAGGCTACTGCGAACCGAGATCGCTGGGCGGCCGTTTGCTGACGCACCCCAAAGAGGTAACCATATTTGGCAAACGCTTCCCGGTAAACGCCCGCATTGAGGCAGTCAGCAGCCTGAGCGCACATGGCGACTATGAAGATATGTGCCGCTGGCTTTCCTGCCAGGACGCAGAGCGGGTACGAAAATTATTCCTGGTACATGGCGAATACGAAGTGCAGATGGAGTTCAGAGACCGGCTGAGGCAGAAAAAATTCAGCGAAATAGTGATACCGGCGTTGCATGAGGAAATCAACCTCTGACCCTAATGTACATGGCGCCGTTTAATAATCCCTCCGGATGTTTCCTTGATGGTACTGGCAAAAACAAACGCATGGGGATCCACCTCGTATACCATGTTCTTTAGCTTTCGCATTTCGAGGCGGGTAATGATCGTGAAGATAATATCGCAATCATCATGTACGTCAAATTTCCCGGGCAGGTATCCTCGCTCTCCTTTGTATACAGTGATGCCTCTTCCCAGTTCATTCACCAGCCTGTATTTCAATTCATCGCTTTTGGAGGAAATAATGGTTACACCGGTGTAGGCTTCCAATCCTTCAATTACATAGTCAATGGTTTTTGACGCAGTGAAATAGGTAAGCATAGAATAGAGTGCCGTAGGTATGCCATAGCGGAAAGCCGCCATGCTGAAAATAATGAGGTTAAGACCCAGTATGATCTCGCTAATTGTAAAGCTGGACCTTCGTAATGTATATAGCGCCAATACTTCAATACCATCCACTGCACAACCGGCGCGCATAGTGAGGCCTATACCGATGCCCAGGAAAAACCCGCCAAAAATAGAGATGAGCAATTTATCGTCGGTAATGGCGGGGAAATCTGGATACAGCAAACAGATACCGAGCAATACAACACAGAACGAGGTTTTGATGGCAAAACCCCTGTTTATGGAATAAAGCGAAATCAGGATAAAGGGAATATTTGCCAGCACTATCACGTACGCCAGATTAAAATGATATACCTCGTGTATCAGCAGCGAAATACCTGTGATACCTCCGTCGAAGAAATGATTCGGCACCAAAAAACCTTTCAATGCAAATGCTGTGATGATTACACCAATTACTATCAGGAAAAAATCGCCTATGGTGGACTCATGGTGTTTGAATGTATGTGGGCTGTCGGTTTTTGCATGGAGTACAATCTGGTTCTTATCTTCTTTCGGCTCAAGCAGTGCGCGCGCAGCATCCGTAAAATAGCGGTGCCGGGCCAGGAAATCAACCTGCTGGCGCTGCCATTCCATTTTATCATTAACAATGCCCTGGTCTAGAAACTCCTTGTAAAGATTTTCTGCGATGCGGCCATAATCATCTGTACCCAGGTAATACAGATCAGCGTCGCAAAGGATTTGCGCCAGCTTATTTGGCGGAGACTGCGGAACTTTTGTTGCCATGATGAGCTCGCAGATGCAAACGATCTCAGCCTCGTCAAACCCGAACTGCGGAAGATGTTCCCTGGCTATCCGGCAGGATACTTCTTCATGCCCTAAATATTTTTCCATGAAACCTGCATCATGAAAAGCTGCCGCCGTAAGCAGCAGATCAAGGTCCTTACCGGAAACATTTTCTCTCTCTGCAATGAGGGCGGCATGTTTTATCACGGCTTCAGTATGGCCCAGGTTATGATAAGGGAGAGAAGCAGGAAGGCTGCGCGACAATAAATCCAGAATGAATGATTGTGCCGCCGCTGGTTGCATATTCAGTAAGTTTGTTTTGATCAATAGTATGCCGTTCAACCGGCGCGCTAATTTTCAAGTCATTTACAGAAGAATTAGCTATCTCAATATATTACTAAAAAGTGAAAATCGCCCGTTATTGGCCAACCCAGTATCCACTTGAAGAACTTTTGGCCGGTGTACCCGCAACCACATAAAATCAATAACGGAGGAAAATACCCATAGCATCTTCTAAATCGCTTCTATAAACGCTTCAAGCGTAAGACTCGGGTCTCTCTCTTCGAACGAACTGCGCAACCTCTGCCTGGCTTGCGAAATTGCCATAGTATCCATGCCCATCATTCTGGCCATTTCCTGTTCGTTCAGCCCCAGGCGCAGCAGCGATATCAACCGCGTGTCCGCTGGCGAAAGACTCGGAAGTTTCTGCAACAGCCGGGCGAAAAACCCCTTGTAAACCTTATCAAAAAGATCACGGAAATCGTTCCATTCTTCTTCCGTGAGCAGGTTAAACCGAATAAGTTTATCGAAGTTCTTTATCCGCTCTTCATAAACAGGGTGGCCGGGTAGGTTGCCCTTTAACTGTTCCAGCTCCGTGGCAAACTGCTCAATCAGCTCGTTTTTTTGCCGCGCGTTCTCAGTAAAATTCTGGAGTAACTGCCTCGCGTATTTTAATTTTTCCTCGGCCAGTAATTTATCGGCCCCAAGTTGCGCGGCGGTATTGCGCGCTTTCATACGATAATTTCGGTACAACAGCAGCAACACCATCAGCAGCATAGCCAGTACAGCGATCACTGCATTGCGTTTCAATGTATCGGTTTCTTTTTCTGATTCCAGTTTATCAAGATCAGCCAGGTGTTTTTCCGTTTCAATACGAAGTTGTATCTCCCGGTATGCTTTCTGGTTCTTGCTGGTGGCCAGGCTATCCATCACAGCCATCAATTTGCGTTGCTGTACAAGCGCCCGGTCTGGCTGGCCGGTTTTTTCATAATAGATCGCCTGTGTTTCATACAGGTTCTTCCTTCCAGCCAGGGTATAATACAGAGGATGTAGTTTTAATGCGGCCGCTATCTTCGCAGAGGCGGGCCCGATCCGGTTTTGATTCAAATCCATTCTCGCAATGAACAGCAGGTCCGAATACGCATCGCCCCATTGTTTGCGGGCTAAACAAATATTCGCGCCCTGCTCAAGCAGGGGATAAGCCTTGCCGTAATCAGCGTTGGCAAAATACAAAGCACCTAAATTGCTAAGCGAAATCCCTATCCAGGCCGAGTCACGGTGCGCCAATGCGGCATCAAGTGTGCGCTTAAAATAGTTTTCGGCAGCCAGGGTGTCGTTCTGTTGCCGTTTTATAAGTGCCAGGGTATTCAGTGATTGCTTCTGTACATACTGGCTTATTTTTTTAAGTTGTAAAACCTCCAGCAAAAAATTTTCCGCTTTCTCGTAGTTACCCGTCTCATAATAAATACTACCCATGAAATACAACATCTCATCAATATCCGGCACTTCTTTATATCCTGCTTCCTGGAAAAGATGATCGGCGCGTAGCAGGTATTCAAAGGCAAAAGGATAATTTTTAAAGCTGTAATAGTAACGCCCCAGCCGGTAATTACAAATGCCAACCATTAGTGGTAACTTATATTCTTCTGCCAGTGTGATGGCTCTTTTGTGTAACCTGGTAGAACGCTCATTCAAACCGCCTATACGCGCATATTGATCGGCGAGTAAAGAGTTGGCGAAACATTCCAGCGATTTGTCCTGGAGTGTACCTGAAAGAACAATCAATTTTTGAATGGCATTGATGGCGAAGGCAGAATCCTTCAACTTCACATCTTTGTTGTAAATATCCTGGGCCAGGCCCACCCGTTCTCGGAATGGGGAGTCTTTTACTTTCTCAAAGGCATCGGCCCCAAAAGAGGAGGTTGCCAGCAGCAGAAACCATAAGGCACTCAAGAATTTCATTCAGCGGAGGCTTGTATCGCGCCGAAGTTACAGTATAAAGGGTTAACCGTATCTCTGGCTGGGGCAGACACGGCAACGGCGGATATCAATTCGGTCAGAGCCGCACCGCAGGCTAATCACTGTCTTCCAGGTGCAACTTCTGGTGATGCGCACCTGCAGCAATATGCAATGCGAAACCCGCGATGGCTGTATCCTTTAACAGGTTTACCAGGGCCATAGACTGCATCTCTTTATTACCTGCATCCAGGTAATTGGGCAGGTGAATCACAAGAATGAAAATAACCAGCATGAGGGCAAGTACATACCCGGCTAGCTTTACCATTTTATTGGTGATAAAAGCAAGTCCCACCAGGATGAATGCACCGCCTACAAAATAAGCCCAGATAATACCGCCGGGAATATAATCAGGTACAAATCCTACCAGGTCATGCGCATTGAGAAAATGATAAATGCCGAAGATGATCATGACAACGGCCAGGAGGTATATCGCGATCCTTGATACAATATGATACTGTTTCATAGGAACAAACGTTTGGTTGCTAAAAGTTACAACAACTATTTGGCAGATGCAAGCAATATTACCGGCAAAACGGGGGTTTATTTTTTTCGAACCACAAGGGATATAATGGTGCCTTCACCAGGTGAGCTCCTGATTTCGAGGTTACCGTTGATAGCCATGGCGCGCTCGCGCATGCCAATAAGGCCCATGGTATTCTTTTGCCGCGACATTTCAAATCCTTTGCCATTATCGGATATACGCAGCGTTACCTCCCTGTCGTTTACATCGGCTCCTATCCGTACACGGGTGGCTTCCGCATGCTGCGATATATTTCTCAGCGCTTCCTGGCATACCCTAAAAAGGACAGTCTTGATCTCGATGGATAAATCCTCATCATCATAAGCAGGATCAAAACGGCAGGGGATATTGTATTTCGTGGTGAATTCTTTGCACAACCATTCCAGCGCTGCGTTTAACCCCAGTTCATCAAGCATGCTGGGGCGCAGGGCCGAAGCGATACGCCGTATGGTTTGAATGATCATTTTTGCCGTAGCAGATGCATGGGCCATCCTGTTCTGCTGTATCTCGGGTATTTCAGGCAGATTAAGTGCGAGCCAGTCAACATCCATCTTCAAAGCGGCAGCAAGCTGACCAAGCTCCTCCTGCACTTCCCGCGCCAGAAATTTTCTTTCTTCTTCCCGAACGGTTTGCAGATGATTGGCCAGTCCGATGAGTTCGTTGTTTTTCTCGCGAAGCTCTTCTTCCACTGCTTTCAGTTTGAGGCAGTTCTTGATACGGGCCAGTAATTCTTTGGGATCGAATGGTTTGGTAAGATAATCATCGGCTCCCGTTTCAATGCCTTCAGCCACCTGCGCTGGACTGATCTCCATTCCCGAAACCAGAATGATCTTCATGCCCACAAATTCCGGGTTCTGTTTAATATCAGTGCAAAGATCAAGACCGCTGTCATCCGGCAGTATCACATCTAACAGGATTACATCGGGTTTCTGCAGGGCTATTGCAGCAAACATGCCTTCACCCGTTACCGCGATATCCATAATAAATCCTTCCTTCCGGAGGATCGTCTGGTATAATTTGATGATTACGGGATCGTCGTCTACTACTAATATTCGGGCCATTGCTCACCTGTTGTAAATAAAAAGATACACATGTTTTTGCTACCCGTGTATACACCAGCAAGGATAGCACGGCATGTGAAACCGTTCAGTAAAAAACCAGGGGTGGGCAGATAATGGATAGGGAATCATCTACATGGATACAATATAAGATGATGCAATAAATATAGAGCAAATGTTTTATTTACCCAACCCAACAACCGCAAAAAATTAAACTAAACCCGGTTCTCATAATAAGGTACCTCGTCATTTGCCTGCAACTCATGTTGTTTCCAATAGGCCAGGGTAACCACATGACCATCCAGGGTTTTTAGTAAGCGGCCAAAGATGGCATTAACAGGGTTGAACATAACATCGGTAACACCTACCGTAAAGGTCTCAGCTACCTGAGGCGCCTCTGCTACGGGCAAATCCGAAACCGGGTGAGTATCCGCCGCAGCAGGTGCTGCTACGGGTTTGGGAGGGGCGCTGGGTTGCAATACAACCGTATAACCATTGCAGGTAAGCAGTGACTGAAGAAATGCTGCCCGCTCTGCTGATGCAGCTTTTTCTACAATGGCGCATTTGACACCACCCAGTTCTTCAAATTCATGATTTTTATTGATGGCCATACGGTTGTTTTAAAAGCCAGGGCTGATTGAAAAAATATGTTCGTACACATAACTAACCAGACCTGTTACCACGATACCTCCAACACAGATATACAAAGCAAGCTTAGGCAAAAAGGGAATGGCCAATTTGGCAATGGGTTCGTTATTCTGATCCATAAAAATTGCTTTTACCACCTTCAGGTAATAGTAAAACGAGATGACCATATTCAGGGCAGCTATCGTAATGAACAGGTAATTTCCTTTTGCGGCGCCCGCCATCAAAAGGAAGAACTTACCAAAAAATCCGGCGGTGGGTGGAACACCCGCAAGTGAGAACAAAGCAATGGTCAATACCCATGAGAGAAGAGGATTGCGTGTATAGAAAGCTCTGTAATCTTGGATAGATTCTTTACCGGTAGCAGCGCTCACAATCCCAACCACGCCAAAAGCGGCAAGATTTGAAAACACATACACCAAAATGAAAAATACCACGGAGGTACCCGCCGCCTGCGAACTTCCCGAAATGCCCACCAATATAAATCCCACCTGCGCAATCGATGAAAACGCCAGGAATCGTTTCATATTTGTTTGCCGAAGGGCGAAAAGATTGCCTATGATGATGGTTGCCAATGACAATAGCATCAGCATATCATACCAGAGATCAGCCAAGGGCTTGAATACCGTGTACAGCGCTGAAACAAAAACAAACAACACAGCGGCTTTTGACACCACCGATAAAAAAGCAGTTACGGCAACAGGGGCGCCTTCATACACATCAGCCGTCCAGAAATGAAAGGGCACAACCGATATCTTGAATGCAAACCCGGACAACAACAGCACAAAAGCAAACACCTGCAATGAACCAGGACGGATAGCGGATGCCAATTCTGAAAATACCAGCGTTCCCGTGGCCCCATACACAAAGGAAATGCCGAGCAACAACAAAGCCGAAGAAAATGCTGAAGAGATGATCAGTTTCATCGCTGCCTCCGATGATTGCTTCTTAAGCAGATCAAAGTTTGCGGCGGCCGCGAGCGGTATGGTAGACATTTCCAGACCCAGATAGAACATCAGCAGGTTACCGGCAGATATCATAAAGAACATACCCAGCAGGCTCGAAAGCAGCAATATATAAAACTCAACAGCATGCTTGTGTGTAAGCAGCCAGCTATATGCCTGCAGGGAAATTAGCCATACCGCCAGGTTAAGTATATTTTTTTCCAGCACAATCAGTTTGCCGGTTTGGAACATCTCATTGAACAGTATTCCACCCGTGCTACAACAAAACCCAAAGGCAAAATTTAAGAACAGTAGTATGTTTACCAGTGAAAGAAAGGTTGCATTTGATCTTTCTTTACCCAGCTTAAAAAACAGGAGGATAAAAATAATCGCTATGATAAATAGTTCCTGTCTTAACAATATGAAGAAATCAGTCAGCATGTTTTCATTTAATAGTTATGGCCTTGCCTACCTGTTGTATAATATGGTTTGTGCCGGGCGCTATCAGCTGATTAATCAGGAAGGGCGCCACGCCTATCAGCAGGATCGCTGCGATCAATAACATGGCTGCCAGTCGCTCATTCCAGGTTGCATCTGCCAGGTTTTTGTATCCCTCACTAATCGGGCCCATTACGGTCTTGCCCGCCGCCCGTAAAATATATACCGCTGTAACCACAATAGACGCACAGGCCAGTACCGTTGCCAACCGGTACATCGTGTTAGGGTTTTGCCATGACCCCATAAAGACAGTCATTTCGGCTACAAATCCGCTAAGCCCGGGAAGTCCGAGTGAACACAGGCCCGCTATGACAAATACAGTTGAGATGAAAGGCATTACTTTTAACAGTCCTCCCAGTTGAGCCACCATCCGGGTATGGGTGCGGCTGTAGATCATGCCGATGGCGGCGAAGAAAAGGGCGGTCATCAACCCATGGGATACCATTTGAAGAACCGCGCCATTGATGGATGTTTCGGTAAGCATACCAATACCCAGGATAACAAACCCGCAATGGCTAACCGAAGAATAGGCATTGATGTATTTCAGATCGGTCTGCATCATGGTGGCGAATGCACCGTAAATGATGGCTATCGTGGCCAGTAAGATAATAACCCAGGCATACTGGTGCGCGGCATCAGGCATAAGAAACGTAGCCACGCGTAAGCATCCATAGCCCCCAAGTTTCATAGAGATACCTGCAAGGAACATGGAAGCCGCAGTAGGCGCAGCGGCATGCCCATCCGGAACCCAGGTATGAAAAGGGAACAGCGCCGCAAATATGCCAAACCCGAGGAAAAGAAAAGGAAAGAAAAAAAGCTGCACATTAAGCGGCACTGCTGTGCGCGAAACCTGAAGAAGGTCAAAACTGCCTGTAGTGAAATAGACCCCCATCAATCCTACAAAAACAAGTGCAGAACCACCCATAAGCATCAGCGCAAGTTTCATCGCGCTATATTCTTTCTTACCGCTACCCCATATTCCAATCAAAAGGAATTTCGGAATTACAGCAATTTCCAGGAAGAAGAACATGGTAAAAAGATCCAGCGATATAAAGAACCCATACGCACCCATACTCAGCAGGATGAGCAGGAAGAAAAATTCTTTGTTCAGTGTTTCCATGGTCCATGATACCAATATGCCCGCTACAACTACAAATGCGGTGAGCAGGATCATGGCAATGGATATACCGTCTACACCCACATGATAATTGATATGCAGGTTGGCATACCAGCTTCGTGTATATTCAAACAACATAACAGAATGATCACCTGCTGCCCTTGCCTGCCCGTATTGAAACAGCAGGTAGACCGTCAGGCCCAGCTGCGCAACGGACCCCGCTAAAGAAACTGTTCTTACCTGCTTAAGTCCTTTACAGAACAGAAGCAGTAACGCAGTGACCAGGGGCAGTACTATCAGTATGGATAAATTCATTGGCTGATCATTTCCATATATAAATAAATAAAACAGCGAGTATTGCGACACCGCTGAAAAAATACAAAGTATAATTTTGTACGCTGCCTGACTGCACGCCCCTGATCCACACCGATATCCGCGCTGTAACTGAAGCAGATAAATTGATAGCACCGTCTACGATATACCTGTCTATCCACGCCGCGGGACGGCCAATAAACGGAAAGATGATCTGCCGGGTAATGAATACATACAATTCATCCATATAGAATTTTCTTTTAGCGGCATAATAAAAGCCGCCGGCAAGCCCGGATATTTTATCGGGCATGTCATTTTGTTTTCTATAGAGGCGCATAGCAAATAGTATGGCCAGCAAACTGAGGCCTACCGGTACAATCGAGAATACTATATCCATATGGGTTTCCAGCGGCACCCCATCAGAAGTTACCCAGGATGCAATGGGAACAAAACCGGCAACGATGGTACAGATCGTTAAAATCACAAGTGGCAGTTTCATAGACAGTGTACCTTCACTATGAGCGCCATGTGCATGCGGATCTTTATTCCAGAAGATAGAAAAATACAATCGGAACATATAGAAAGCGGTAAGTGCCGCGGTGAATAAGCCGATCGCAAATACCGGTTTGTTGGAATGAAAAGCAGCCAGCAAAATTTCTTCTTTGCTGAAAAAGCCGGCAAACGGTGGTACTCCGGCAATGGCAAGGCAGGCAATCAGAAAGCAGATATGCGTTATGGGCATCAGCTTGCGAAGGCCGCCCATATCATTCATATCGTTGCTATGCACAAAATGAATTACCGCACCTGCGCCGAGGAACAATAAAGATTTAAAGAAGGCATGGGTAAACAGGTGGAACATCGAGGCCATATACCCCAATCCATTCTCGCCTCCGATACCGGATATGCCCAATGCAAACATCATATAGCCTATCTGGGACATGGTTGAATACGCCAGTACCCGCTTGATATCGGTTTGCGTGCAGGCAATCACAGCAGCCAGCAAGGCAGATAGCGCGCCCGTCCAGGTAACAATTTGTAAAACCAATTCGTCCATTGCAAACACTGGAAAGAGCCTGGCCACCAGGTAAACACCTGCCACTACCATAGTGGCAGCATGGATCAAAGCTGACACAGGTGTGGGCCCCTCCATCGCATCAGGCAACCAGATATGCAGGGGGAACATGGCCGATTTACCCGCCCCACCGATGAATACCAGCGTCAGAGCCCATGTAAGTGCCGACAAACCCAGGAATCCTGCAGTTGCCATGCCGAGAAATTGTGGCGACTGCGGATCCGTAAGCCTGTTGATGAGCATGTTTATATCCAGCGTACCACCATAAAAGCCAAGGATGAGAATTCCCACTAAAAACCCGAGGTCCGCGAAACGCGTAATAATAAAAGCTTTTTTAGAGGCAGCTACGGCTGATGGCTTTTCAAAATAATAACCGATCAGCAGGAAGGAAGACACCCCCACCAGCTCCCAGAAAATATATACCTGGAATATGTTACCCGCAAGCACCAGCCCCAGCATAGAAAAAGTAAACAGCGAAAGAAACGAATAGTAGGTAGCGAACCGCTCTTCACCTTTCATATAACCCAGGCTGAAAATATGCACCATGAGCGACACAAAACTTACCACCACCAGCATCATCACAGATACAGGATCAACAACAGCACTCATATCAATGGATACGCCCGGTGAAAATTCAAGCCAGGTATAACTGAAGGCTGTCACTTTCTGGTAAACACCATTGGCCTTACCATCTGTAAAAAAATACTGCGCCGCTGCCATACATGACAAAACAGTTGATACAAGCAGGGAGAGCGTACCAACGATACCGGCAGATGTTTTGAGGTAACGGCGGCCAAACAAACCCAATAACAGAAATGTTACCAATGGTAATAAAGGAATCCAAATAATGTATGCGTAGCCCTGCATAGTTAAAATTTCATTTCAGAAGCATCTTCCACATCTATGGATTGATGGCTCCGGTATAAATTAATAATGATCGCTATGGCAACAGCCGCCTCGGCAGCCGCAATGGTTATGATGAAAACGGTAAAAAATATCCCATCCAGTTTACCCGGATACAGGTACTTATTAAACGCTACAAAATTAATATTCACGCTGTTCAGCATAAGTTCAATTGCCATCAGCATGGTGATCATATTGCGCCGCGTGAACAGGCCATACATGCCAATAAAGAACAGCGCCGTGCTGACAAATAATATATGCGACAATGGAACCTCGTTCATATCAGATATTTGCCTGGTCTGGAGGTGAAGAAATTGTATGAGCTTTATCTTTCATCGCGATCACAATACAACCAATCATCGCTGCCAGTAAAAGCATGCTCACTGCTTCAAAAGGAAGCAGGTAACCATGTTCTGTTGTACTCAGCATCTGCATTCCTATATCCGCAACCGACACAGTAAAGGGGCCCCGCTCGCGGTTATCTTTAAAATACACGTCGAGCAAACGGTATGTAAACAGGATGCCAAATACGACTGCAAGAATGGAAAATACCTTTCGCTTCACTGGTGGTACGGGCATTTCCTGTCCGGATTGCTGCGTAAGAAATATAGAAAAAATGATGAGCACCACGATACCGCCTACATAGACAATGATTTGTACCGCAGCAATGAACTCCACCTGCATCCAGAAATACAATGCAGCGATACCCACTAAAGAAAACAATAGCCAAATGGCCGCACGAAATATCCTGCGGGAAGTAACTGCAAGCAGTCCCGCACCCAATATAAAGGCTGAAATCAGATAAAATATAATGGCTGATGCATTCATTACTCAACGCCCTCCCTGATTTTAGAACCGGGTAGATTCAGTTTTTTTGTGAGTTTACTCCTGTCGAATACGCTGTGCTCAAAATTCTGCGCCATTTTGATGGCATCCGTGGGACAGGCTTCAATACATAAATTACACATCGTACACAACTCAAGGTGATATATAAATGTATCGATTGCTTTTTTCTTTTTTCCCTCAGGGGTGATATCGAATTTTGTGATGATCTTGATGGTTCCGTTGGGGCAGGCCAGTTCGCAGGCAGTGCAGCCGGTGCAGGCATGTTCATTATTGGCATCATGCGGCATAACCACCTCACCCCTGAAGCGGTCTGCCAGTACCAGCGCAGCGCGGTTGTCAGGATATTCCTGCGTAATAATTTCCCCGGGGTGAAAAAAATAGTAACCCGTTTTACGCATACCCTTCAGCAAAGAAGCAACGCCGTTGTAAACATCTTTTATATAGTCAATTAAAAACAAGAGGCTTTTTTTTGAGTTAAGAGTTATGAGTTAATAGTTATAAGTTGATTTGACATCGACAACATACAGCATTAATTATAATTGTTTACTTATTCGTACTGATTATTCCACTCACACTTCATAACCCTCAACTCATAACTCTAAAAATGCCATCCTTTAATCGCTATCACTGTTACTATGATAAGGTTAACCATACTGATGGGCAACAAATATTTCCATTCCAGTTCCAGCAACTGGTCCACACGCAGGCGCGGGAAGGTCCACCGGAACCACATGATCAGGAAAATAAGTAAAAAGGTCTTGCCGAGAAACCAAACGGAAGACGGTATATAATCCATAATATGGTTAAATCCATCCCAATGCCCGATATGCAATGGCATCCACCCGCCAAGGAATAAAGTGGCGCCGATGGCACATACGATAAATATATTGATATACTCGGCCAGGAAGAACAGCGCGAATTTCATCCCGGAATATTCGGTATGGAAACCAGCAGTGAGTTCCGACTCCGCTTCTGCCAGGTCAAAAGGTGCCCGGTTGGTTTCTGCAGTTACTGCAATAATGAATATTACAAAAGAAACAATGGCCGGTATATGCCCTTTGAACAACCACCACCCGTCCTGCTGCGATGCGATGATGTCTGATATCTGCAGGCTCCCTGTAAGCACAATGATGGACAGAATGGCCATTCCCGCAGAAAGTTCATAGCTCACGATCTGCGCACCGCTGCGCATTGCGCCGAGTAAAGAATACTTGTTATTACTTGCCCAGCCCGCCATCAGGATTCCAATGACGGACAGCGAAGAAATGGCAGAAATATAGAGTACCCCTATATTGATATCCCAGATCTGGAAACCTTTGGCAAATGCGATCGGCGCGAGTAGTAGCATGGCAACGATCATAACGAGAAAGGGTGCCAGGTTGAATAAAAATTTATCAGCCAGGTCAGGAGTCAATCCCTCTTTCATGATAAGCTTCAGCGTATCTGCAACTGTCTGGAACATACCACCCGGTCCCACCCGGTTAGGCCCCATACGGATCTGAATGCGGGCGGCTACTTTCCTTTCCATCAACACCAACACCAATCCTAATAATGCAAATAACGCCGTAGTAAGCAGGATCACGATCAGGCATTCCATCACCAATGCAAACCCCGGCTCAAAGGTGTTGTACAACCATTCCTGCGTAGCGTTAGTTATGGATTCGAGACTGAACATGCTTTTTGTTTTTGCAAACGCTTTTTCGACAATCATCAATCGTCAGTCGTGAGTTAACTCTTTACCCACCTACCCTTTCCTCACTTTTCACTTCTCACTTTTGACTTTTGAATTTTGAATTCATACCTCCGACTTCCAACCTCAGACTTTCGTTACCTATCAATATCCGGTATCACCAGGTCCAATGTACCCATTGTTGCCATCAGGTCACCTATTTTGCTTCCTTTGGCCATATGGTTCAAGGCAGACAGGTTAGAAAATCCCGGTGACCTGAATTTGATTCGGTACGGTGTTGTTCCGCCTTCACTCACAATGTATACACCAAATTCGCCGCGCGCGGTTTCCACCCTGGAATAAAATTCACCTTTGGGTAATTTCAGTACCGCTTTGGTTTTTGCCTGGAAATCACCTTCGGGAATATTGTCGATCAATTGTTCAATGATGCGGATGGACTGACTCATCTCCCGCACCCTAACCATGTATCGTGCAAATGAGTCGCCGGAAGTTTCCAGCACCTCATCAAACTCCACCTGTTCATATACTTCATAGGGAAATAATTTACGGGTATCGCAATGAAGGCCGCTGCCTCTGGCCACAGGACCGGTACAACCATAAGAAACGGCATCTTCTTTGGAAAGCACACCAACCCCTTTCATCCGGTTCTGGAAAATAACATTATTGGTAACGAGGTCATCATATTCAAGCACTTTGTGTTTGAACTGTTTCACGAACGCCTTTACTTTTTTTTGAAAATCAGGGTGAAGGTCATACATAAGTCCACCGGGTACAATATAATTCATCGTAAGCCTGGCCCCGCAGGTATCTTCCATAATTTCCGTGATCATTTCCCGCTCGCGAAATGCATAAAAGAAAGGCGTGAATGCACCGAGGTCCATCGCCATCGCTCCCAACCACAATTCATGTGAAGCAATGCGGGTAAGTTCACTCATTAATACGCGGATTACTCTGGCGCGGTCCGGTACTTCTATCTGCATAGCCTTTTCTACGCAACGGGCGCAACCAAGGTTATTGATATGAGAAGACAGGTAATCCATCCTGCTGGTAACATAAATAAATTGCCGGTAACTAAGGCTCTCACACATTTTTTCAATGGAGCGGTGGATGTAGCCCAGGTGTGGTTCTATCTTTTTCACGGTTTCTCCATTCAGCGTAATCACCAGATGCAACACACCGTGCGTGGCCGGATGCTGGGGCCCCACGTTAATTACCAGTTCCCCATCAGAACCGGACGTGGTGGTATCGCTTATGATTTCAGTTGCCGTGTACATCCCTTATAGTTTTATCATGTTGATAGGATCCTCAAAATCTTTGCGCAAGGGGTATCCTTCAAAATCATCCGTCAATATCAATCGCCTCAAATCCGGGTGTCCCTGGAACTGTACACCGAATAACTCATAGGTTTCCCTTTCATGAAATTCGGCGGTGCGCCATATTCCGGATACGGTACCTATTTGCGGAGCGGATCTGTCAAGGTTAGCCTTAATCACAATTGTCTGCCTGTGTTGAGTAGAAGATAAATGGTAGACCATGGTAAGGTGCGTCTTCCAGTCGATACAGGTAAGACAAAAAAGATAATCAAAGTGAAAGGCAGAGTGCCGCAAACGGGCAGCAATATTTTGCCACTCCGCTGGCTCAACAGTAATATTGAGCCATTCGCCGGTCTCATCAAAAACAGCCGGCGGGTGCACATTGATAAAAAATTCTTTTATCTCCTCGTTTGTCATACCAACTATTTCTCCTGCGTTTTTAATTCATCCCGTATCTGTTCGCGCGTCATACCTCTCTTAATTTTTTCCTGCAGGGTTATTAACGCATGCAGCAATGCTTCCGGCCTTGGCGGGCAACCGGGAATGTAAACATCTACGGGAATAATATGATCGGCACCCTTTACCACTGAATAAGTATTGTAAAAGAAAGGCCCCCCGCTGATGGCACAGGCGCCCATGGCTATTACATATTTGGGATCGGCCATCTGGTCGTATAAACGCTTAAGCACAGGACCCATTTTATTTACGATGGTTCCGGCAATGATGATCACGTCTGCCTGTCGGGGTGTGGCCCGGGCAACTTCAAAACCAAATCTTGAAAAATCATACTTGGAAGAGGCAACAGACATCATTTCAATACCGCAGCAACTGGTTGCGAAAGTGAGCGGCCACAAGGAATTGGAGCGGGCCCAGTTGATGATCTCGTTAAAACTGCTGACAACGATACCCCCGCCGGGCAATTCATGAACCTGGCCTGGGAATGCTGTATTGTCTTGTTGGGTTTTTCCGGTCAACTCCATTTCAATGCTCCCTTTTTATGTGCATAAAGAAAACCCATGAACAAAATAAATATGAAAACCAGTATTTCAACCAAAGCCAGCATGCCTACTCTTTTTACAACCACCGCCCAGGGATAAAGGAATACCAGTTCTACATCGAATATGAGAAACAAAAGCGCGAATAAATAATAGCCAACATTAAATTGGTGCCACGGTGATGTTTGCGTGGGGATGCCGCACTCGTAAGGCTGACCTTTCTGAGGGTTTTTGCTTCCTTTCACCAATAATTTTCCGACCACGATGCCACCGGCTGAGAAGGCAATCGCGGCTATGATCAATGCGATCAGGGAAACTGCACCCATATAGCAATCTTAATTGATTGAACAGTAAAATACGAAGAAATCATATCAAAATAAAAACCAGGGGCTTAGGGATGTGTATAACATTAAAATATTTGTATTATCTTACTACTGAATTAGCAACAGTTGCGCCGGGATGGAGGTGTGTAAAAAGGTTTTTTTAGAAAACCATTAAAAACAACCATTTGAAACAGGGCAATTTTGACTACCTGACCAGCCACAAAGGCAAGGTCTTCCCCGCCGCCAGGCAGCGCATTACCTACAGTTACAACAATGTGGAAAACACCATTGTGGGCTATGTAGAAGAAAATGGTGACCTTATCTGTCTCTACGAGTACAGGGGTCAGTATTTTGGCACAGAGTTTCTTATCTCTTTTTCCAGAAATTCGGCTTCTTACAAACTTGTGAATGCTGAACAGGAAGAACTTTCCCATTAGTTTCCTGGAAACTTATCCGGGTTTTCGCTCACCATCAGATTGGATTAACCAGCTACATCATCCAGCAGGCGGCGATGGTAATTGATCTGGCCCAGGTGATAGTTCAGGTGTGCCAGCAGGTGCAGCAGGAAATATTCCGTTGTCATATCATGTTCGAACACTTTTACGGGATACGCTTTTTCAAGTACGCCGGGAGACAGGGTACGGATAATTGGGGGAATAAGGCTTGCGGTATGATCGATCTCGCGGATCATGTCTTCAATGGCTACATGCTTACGACTGAATTCCGCCGGACGGTCGCGTTCATAACTATGGTTACCCAATACGGCTCCAATATAATATTGCAGGTTACCGAGCAGGTGCAGGCACAAATTACCTCCCGAATTGTTGATCTGTGCAGAAACCGACCAGAGCTTGTCCTTGTTGCGGTAGGCACCAATCTCGCTGGCAAGCTTGCGGATATCTCTTTCAAATAGAACTGCGAGGCTATCGTTGTCCATAGTTTAAGCGTTATTGTACATCTTTAAAACCGTTTCGCGCAAAGGGTGAGACCTATCAGACACAATAAACTCAAGCACCTCTGCGAGAGCTTCCGGCTTAACCCATGTGTCAGGGTCCACCTCCGGCATGCTTTTCCGGTTAAGGGGCGTATCAAGTGTGGATGGGGCTACAACAGTGGCGGTCACATTTTTTCCTTTGGCTTCTGCATTCATGTATTCGGCCAATTTGAACAGCAGAGATTTACTGAGTCCGTAGGCAACCAGATCTTTCCCCTGCGCTGCTTCCAATGCGGGCCGCGCGCCAATAAAGACGATACGTCCATTTCCGTTGGCAAGCATATGCTGGAACAGGGGACGGGCTACATGGTAAGCCGTTTCAAAATTCAGTGTGATCTGTTGACGGATATCCGAAACGGAAGTGGCATTTACATTGCCCATAGCAAAACCGCCCACCAGCAGCAATGCACCATCCACCGATGAGTGCTTCGCAATAGCTCTTTCAACAAATGCGGCCGCAGCCGGCTCACTGTTTAGGTCAACCACTTCCACTGACAGATTTGCGTGCACGCCAAAATCTGCCCGCATCGATTCGGCCATAACAGTAGCGATAACACGATAACCTTTATCAAGGAACGCACGGGTAACAGCCGAGCCGAGGTTACCGTTGGCCCCCGTAATGATTACAGTTTTCATTGGCTTGTTTTCAGCCCTAATTTACACCATTCATGGCTTACTGCATCTTCCTGGCAAATACCGATAACACCACAATGAAATGATCAGATAAAACCACGCTGCCAACACCTATCCGAAAATCAGCGCGGCTTAACTTCATTTCGCCGTTAAACAACAGGCCATCCTCTACGTTATCAACTTTAAACGGAAAGGAAATTTCTTTAGCGGTGCCCTTAATCGTCAACACGCCTTTGAGCAGGAAATTTTCTGATTTTCCTATACGCGTTACCTGCCTGGATTCAAAACTGACACGTGGATGCCTGGCCACATCCAGGTAGGCAGCCTCTTTTAAATTGTTATCGCGCGGTTCAATATCTGTGCTTACTGTTGAAGCATCTATGCTGACCGAAAAAATGGCCTTCTTCAGATCCGCTGTATTGAATTGGATACTGCCCGCAATACCGGAGAATTTGCCCTCAGTATCCATGCCAAAATTTTTGATGATGAATTTTACTGAAGACTTTGCATCAACAGGCTGGTAGTGCTGGGCATGCGTGGTGCCCAGGAGGTAAGTATAAATAAAAAATAAAAATAGCTGCTTCATTTTCAAGCCACATTTACATTCCCTCACTTTGTTCTGATCGTCATGCCATCGTTTTGGCGCAACAGAGAGAGTAAGAAACGAAGTAGTGCGGGGTTTAAAAGGGTTTGCCATGCGTTTGCCCAATCAGCATGCTGCTGACTACCGGAAAGCGATGCATTGCCCTTAAAAATAACGAAGTAGACGAAGTTCCACCAAAAAAAGATTGCACAATACGCCCCATTTTTGTGCGCGCACCAAATTCTTTTTGCCAATGGGAACGATAATTCTCTTCCATGACCACCCTGGTAATGCGCCCCTGCAAAAAAAGGCTGATCTGTTCAAAAGCAAGCTTTCCGGCATGCATGGCCATGCTCATACCGTTGCCACAAAGCGGGGTGATCATACCGGCCGAATCTCCGGGCATCAGCACATGGTTCACCACCTGTTCCTTGGCAAGAAAACTTACCTGTGAAATGGTTACCGGCTGCGCAAACAAAAAACTGGCCCCAGAGAATATTTTTTTGAGTTCCCGATTCTTTGCCAGTATGTTCTGCTGCATCACTACTATTGAATTACCGGAGCGATGCAGATTTTCAGCCGTTGTGAGGTAACAAAGGCAGCAGGTATCATTTTCAATTTGAGAAATACCACAATAACCGTCTTTGAAATTGTGCAGGGAAATGGTATCTGCCGGCTGGGGATAACGGATATGGTACTTTACACCGATATAATTATTTAGTCTATTCGGCTTTGCAGCGGCGAACGACCTGTTCCATTTCAGATCCAGGTTGGATCGTTTTCCGAAGCAACCCGTCACTACGCGTGCAAGGTAATGCCCACTCCCAGTTATGACCGAAAAATCATCCTTCGCCGGTAACACATCATTCACCTTACAACGGGTATGTATGGTAACGCCTTTGCTCAATGCCAGTTTGTACAAAGTATTGTCGAGCAAATAGCGACTCACACCAAACCCGCCCAGTGGCAGTTTGAAATCATACAACTTCCCTCCGGCATCCGATACCTCTAGCTTGCTGATCATGGGCAGTGTCCACTCACGCAGGGGCACACCACACCGAAGAAGAAAATCATAGCTCTCCATACTGATGTATTCGCCGCAGACTTTGTGAAAAGGATAGTTTTCTTTTTCAAAAAGTACTACCGAAAATCCTGCATCGGCGCTTTGGATTGCCAGCGTAAGACCCGCAAGGCCACCGCCGATGATGGCAATATCGTACTGTGGCTGGCTATTGCTCATGCTTAACCGTGATAAGGTGTCGGAACGCCCATTTCCATTGAATGACTGCATTCGTGATGCCGGCTGTTGTGCAGAGAGATACCCATTCATCTTTTACAAATCCGCGGCTGACACTGACAGGCGCATCGTTCTTCACAAGGTATGACGAGGAAAAAAAACGGGTAAGTAAGCGGATAGAGTGATAAGCCAGCCAATGGCGGTGAAGGTCATTGATAAAAAATCCCAGCACACTTTGCTCCTTCATCCAGTGCAACTGTTCCACCAGTTCTTCATTGGTAAAATGATGGCAAAAAAGGCTGGAAAAAATTATATCCGGTTTCCGGGAAAACCTGACGTCACGGTAATCACTCACGATCCACTCGGTAACTCCATTAAGTATGGCAAGTTCCCGCGCAACAATGATACATTCCTGTTTGAGGTCAATTCCAGTACAGGTAATTGCTATACCATTATCGCTGCACCAGCGCACAATCTCCGCCAGGTTATCACCACCCCCGCAGCCTATCTCACAAACGGAAATTTTTTGCCTGTCGCCGAGTAATGATCTGAAACCTTTTAGTGTAATTGCGTGTCCCCCGAGTAAGGAATTGATGGTGTCTAACTCCTTCATGTTCTGCCTGATATCCGCAAAAGGAATATGATCGCCGTCCAGTAATTCTTTTTGGTATGAGCGGGATTGAAATCTCATTTTGTTTTTGCCATAAAAGTTTCCATGGTCAGTCCGGGGCCAAATGCCATCCCCAATATACGTGAGCCGCTTTTCTTTTCCTTCTCCATGATCTCTTTTAATACAAACAATACCGTAGAAGATGACATATTCCCATACCCTGCCAATATCCTCCGCGATTCCAGCAATGCGTCTTCAGGCAGATGCAATTGCTTCTGAATAAGGTCCAGTATCCTTTTGCCACCGGGATGAATACACCAATGAGAGATGTCCTCCATCGTTACGCCGTTGTGCGCCACTGCGGCGGCCACCAATGCATTAATGTCTTCGCTGATCAGTTGCGGTACATAGCCGCTTAAGGTCATAAGAAACCCTTTGCTGCTGAGCTGCCATGCCATATCAGCTTCACCTCTCAGCGCTACCTGCGAATAAAATCCCTCAAGGGATAACGCATTCCCCGACTCCAAACAGTTAGAGACCAGAACGGCGGCTGAACCATCGGCAAACAAAAGGCTACTGGCGGCATTGTCTTCAGTATATTCTTTCTGAAAATGGAGGGTGCACAATTCGGTAGCCACTATTACCACATTGGCATTGGGTGAACTATCGCAAATCATTTTCGCCATTTTCAATGCATGAATGGCAGCATAGCACCCCATAAAATTAACGGAACTGCGATAGATATCAGGCGCGAGAGCCATTTCCCGCATAAGCTGCAAATCAAGACCCGGCGCACTCATGCCTGTGCAGCTAACCGTGATAAGATGGGTGATCTGCTGCGCGGGTATAATACCCTTTATACATTCTTCAATCGCTTTTTGGGATAATATCAGGGCTTCACGATCAAATATTTCCATCCGCTGTTCAAGCGATGGAAAGGCTTCATTCGGGTCAGGCGGAATAAAACTTCTTTCCCCCTGGTCTGTTCCATAGTCTTTGATCACAGAATAACGTTGCCGAATACCGCTATGCTCATACAAAAACCTGAGCTTGCGTTGATCCTGTTCCCCTAATCCATAGATATCCTGCATAAAATGCAATATTTCGGATTGCGGGTGACAATATTCAGGCACTGCTGTTGCTATAGATAGTATATCAGCCAAGACGATCAATTATTAACAAGGTGATAAAACCCAGGTTGGTGAAGGAAGACGCGAGCCAGTTCATTTGCATGGTATGTTTGAAATCAGCGGCAGTTTCATCTCGCCAAACCTTGATCACCCATTTAAAAAAATACAGGAGAACAGGTAGAAAGAATAACTGCAATACAAGGAATAGCCGCAATTGTTCATGCTGGCGGTAATAAAAAAACAGGATCCCAAAAGCGATAAGGTACAGGACAGCGCAAAAAACAAAAGTTCCACGCACACCCAAAAGCATGGACAGGGTACGCACCCCGTCTTTGGCATCGGAGCGGTGCTGGTAAACCTGGGTGATGGGGTAAAACCCACCAATCAGAAAACAGGCAGCGGCCATTCCCTGCCAGGGCCACCCGTCCAATGGTATTGCTGATACACCATGGTATACCATCAAAAAAACAAGACCACCCTGGTTAAGCATCACTGTGAGGTATCCAATAACGGGATACTTTTTTAAACGTATCCCACGATAACTGTACAGACGTGAAAAGACAATATAACAGGCAAGTAAGGCGGCAAAAAATACAGAGATCAACAATGAGATACCTACAGCGGCCAGGTCGATAAAAATGGTTATATAGAACAACTCTTTCTCCGGTTGCATGGGATGCTCTATTCCTCCTATACTATCCGTATCCCGGTCCATGTAACTATTGTAACCATTGCTTGAAGGATACACCAGTATATGAAGGATAAAAAATACAATGGCCGCATTTGATATATCTGCGTGTGGCACCCAGCTAACCGCAAACCAGAATACCGGCATCAGGAAAAATGAAAAAGGAAACCGCAGTAATTGTATGGTTGAGCGCTTCATCATGATTACATCCAGTGGCTTAATAAGGTAAGTATTTTTAAGCATATTTGAATGAGATGCAGGGTGGCCAAAAAAAAGTCCCGGTTTTAGCCGGGACCTCCACCAGGTATCTTTGTATCCTTTCGCCGGAATTACCCGGATCAAGTTATGAGGGTTTATTTCTCAGAATTTTTCTTTGTAATCTCCCCTTTACATTGCTGCCTGGTCCAATACAAAGATGAAATGAAT
>JANPIE010000115.1:0-6711 GCA_031424835.1 Chitinophagaceae bacterium | reverse complement strand
ATTCAAAATAAGCTCACCATTTGTATCGGGCAGAGAAAACTGCCCTTTCACCTTTTTACCCAGGATAACCTGCTCATAAATGCGCATAAGTTCTTCCAGATGGCTGGGATGCGTGGCATTCAGCACCGATTCTCCTTTTTTTAAATCCCTGCCAATGACTTTTCGGAGCAGTACCCGGTAAGCGGCATTGCAGGCCACCAGCTTCAAATCTCTGTCAACAATCATGAATTTCTCCTCGGTATTATCAAGGATCAGTTTCATTTCTTTCTGCGAAGTTTGCAGTTCCAGGTCTGAAGCACGGCGCCGGGTGATATCGGTAAAAAGTACGGTGATACCGCCATCTGCAGAGGGATAAGCCCGGCTTTCAAAATGCAGGTTGAGGGGTGCATAGTAATCCTCTAAAGTTGCCGGTACGCGATCCCGCATTACGCTTTGGAAACTTTGATAAAACCCGAAGTTCACTGCATCGGGAAAGCTCTTCCAAACATTCCTGCCTACAAATTCTTCCGGTGTACCATGGAGTATGGCAGCACCTTTTTCATTGAGGTAGCTAAAGTTCCAGTCTTTGTCGATGGTGATGTATCCATCTGAAATACTGTCAAGTACATTTTTATACCGTCCTGCTGCATTTGCCTCCAGAAGTATTTCATCTGTGCGTTTTTGCTGTTGATCACATTGTGACAGATCTGCAATCTGGTAGCTTGTGCATTTCGCCCCTGAACTGTCTGTAAAATACGCGGCTGAAATTTCGCAGCGAAAACGATCTCCGTTTTTCTTAACGCCTACTGCAAGCGCTTTGGTTCGGGTGATCAAATTATTATCGTTGTGTTTATTGGCACATGACGCCGCTGATTCTTCCAGCAGCGCCTTACCCGAAAGCATCATAAACTCCTGCCTGGTATAGCCAAAGAGTTCAAGGGCCGTATTATTTACCTCAATCACTTTTGCCCGCCTGCCCGTTATGAATAAAGCTTGCAGAGAATGCTCAAAAACCGCCTTGTACATGTCATATCCTGTATTCTCAATCATGCTTTTCAAACAATTTTCATTTATATGAAAGGGTACAATGTGTCCACTACCCTGAACAAAAGGACGAAATGCTTCAAAAAAATCTAAACGCGGCTGCCCTGGTCATTGCCAGAACTGGTGCGACTAACGCAGTGGTGCTGCAAATTTAACATAGTTAAACCAATTTATTATCCACCGCATATTTTATCAGTTCCAGGTTATTGTGAAAATCCATTTTCTCGAATACCCGTGAGCGAAACGTACTGATGGTGTTGGTACTCAGTGAAAGGTCTTTCGCTATTTCGGAAATGGTTTTGCCACCCGCCAGTTTAATGAACACTTCCCGTTCGCGTTCCGAAAGATTGTCAATGTTCTTGATGCTGCTGCCACTTTCAAACGCGTCTGCAAGTACCGAAACCACTTCGGGTGTGAGGTATTTTTTTCCGGAAAGTACCAGGTTTACCGCGTTTACCAGTTCAAGGGTCGCAGCGCCCTTGGTAAGGTATCCCGATGCCCCTGACTGCATGGCCCTTACAGCATACTGTTCAGGTGCGTGCATACTCAGCATGATTACCGGTGTGGAAGGCGTATGTTGCTTGATCTTTTTCACTGCCTCAAGTCCCGAGTCACCCGGGGGCATGGAAATGTCAGATATGACCACATCCCATTTTTCATTCAGCGCACGCGTCAATAATTCTCCGGAATCCGAGACATCAACAATTTCAGCAAACGGGTAAGCTTCAATAAGCAGCATCTTAATGCCTTCACGAACAATCGTATGATCGTCGGCGATCAAAATTCTCATAGTCAGTGGGTATTTAAAGGTACGATCGTACTAACACTGGTTCCACGGCGCGGTGTACTTTCAATTACAAGTCTTCCGTTCACTGAGAGAGCGCGTTCCCGCATCCCGATTAAGCCCAGTGTACCTGATTTTTGTTTTACATCAAATCCTTTTCCATTATCAGCCACAGTAAGCCGCACGCCTTCTTTGGTTTCAACAATGCTTACCTGCACTTTGCTTGCAGACGCATGTCGCATTACATTGGTAAGTGATTCCTGGCATATCCTGAACAATTCTGTTTTGACAGTCATGGGGAGATTTGCATCATCAAATAGAGGATCGAATACACAGGGGATGCCGCTGACAGTGGTAAACTCCTTACACTGCCAGGCTAGTGATGCATTCAAACCCAGCTCATCCAGCATACTTGGCCGCAGCGTAGAGGCGATCTTCCGTATGGTATTGATCAGCAGGTCTGTGGTGGATGTAGCGTGCTGCAATCTTTTGAGCGGTCCTTCTTCAAGCCCTGGCAGTCGCAGTGTAAGCCAGTCTATATCCATTTTCACTACCGACGCAAGCTGTCCCAACTCATCATGCACTTCCCTGGCAAGTATCTTTCTTTCTTCTTCGCGTATGCTTTGCAGGTGGGCCGAAAGTTTTTTCAGTTGGCGGTTCTTTTCCTGCAATTCTTCATGTATATGCTTCCGCTCAGTAATATCATGGCTGATACCTACCAGACCCGTTACCATGTTATTCTCGTCCTTAAGCGGTATTTTAGTAGTAAGCAGCCAGCGTAAATGTCCCATGTGGTCGCGGATAGGCTCCTCGCGGTCAATGATAGGCAACCCGGTATCCAGCACAGCCTGGTCGTCCCTGAGAAAATCCCCGGCTATGGACTCACCCAACAGTTCGGTAATCGTTTTGTTAAGGGTTTCTTCCTCTGTCTCAAAGCCAAGAAGCGTTACGTTCGCCCGGTTATTGATCACATGATTTAGCGAAGCGTCTTTAACATAGATATAATCCGGAAGGTTGTCGATTAGTACCCGCAAGAGTTTTCTTTCATTTGACAAAGCTTCCTCCGCCTTTTTTCTTTCTGTGATATCCACCATAATACCACGCAACTGCGCATGCTGGTTTTCGTCCACAACGATCGCCACAAAATCGGCCAGCCATACGGTTCGTCCATCCGCCGCTATCATGCGGTATTCAAACTGGTGTTCCTTGCGCTCAGTGGTGCAGGCAACGCAATAGTTTACGGCCCATTCCCGGTCATCCGGATGAATATGGTCCACCCAGAAATTTTTCTCCGTAATCCAGCGCTGCGTAGGATAGCCCAGTAACTTTTCCGCATGACCGCTCACATAAGTGAATGCGAAGGTATCAGCCTCAGCTTCCCAAACAATGCCATCCACCGTGTTTACAAGGGTGGCAAACTTTTCCTGGGTTTTTCTAATCGCTTCCTCAGCTTGTTTCCGTTCTGTCACATCCTGCATGGCACCGATCATGCGTATGGCTTTCCCTTCCTCATTCCTTACAACAACCCCTTTATCATGTACCGGCACATAAAGATTATCTGCCCTCTTATAGCGGTACTCGTGCGACCAGTTACTGTCTGTACCATTGAGTAGTTCATAAATTCCATCAAGAACCATTTGCCGGTCATCAGGATGGATATTCTCAAAAGAGCTAGAGGCGCTTAGCCAATGTTCCAATAGCGTGTATCCGAAAATCTTTTCATAACCATCGCCCCAGTAGATAACATCCTCTACAATATCCCAATCCCATATAGCATCAGAAGTGGCGCGGGTAGCGTAAAGAAAACGTTCATTGCTTGCTCGTAAGGCCTCTTCTGCTTTTTTGCGCTCAGTTATGATACGCCCAACACCCAATAAACCCGTGATTTCTCCCTGTTCATTTTTAATTGGCACCTTAGAAGTCAGCAGCCAGGTTTCAACTCCGTTACGGTCTACAAAATATTCCTCCTGGTTATGGATCGCTTTACCATGTTTGATCACCTGCATGTCGTCCGCAAACCGCTTCTTCCCATTTCTGTCACCAAAAATCTCTTCGTCGGTTTTATCCAGGGCCTCGTGCTCCGGAATGCCCATCAAAGAAAGATCCACTTTATTGGCAATCACTTTTCGTCCCAGCACATCCTTAATATAAATGGAATCAGGCAGGGTATTGATAAGAATACGCAACTGGTTATGCTCCGCATTCAATTTAATCTCTGCCTGTTTTCGCGCTGTGATATCCTGCACAATGCCATATAATTTTATGACCCGCCCCTGGTTATCCATTGAAGGCGTTCCCACAACATAGTGATAGGCATCGGCATCGCCCGGCAGACTAAGGCTAAGGTCAGCTTCATAGTTTTCACCCATCGTCATACATCGATGGATGTAAACACGCAATTTTTCCGCATCTGCGGGTGTATAAAATGATATAAAATCTTCCAATGTTGGCGGCTCCAATGCCGGATCCATTGCAAACAGCCGGAAAAGTTCATCGGACCAGGTGAACATTCCAGACTGGCAATCATATTCCCAGTCACCCACACTACCCACGTATTGCGCATTTTTCATCCGCCTTTCATTCTCGGCGATCGCTTTTTCTGCTTTTTTTCTCTCGGTGATATCCTGTACAGTACCCTCAAATAAAACAAGTACCCCCTTGTCATCGAATACAAGGCTACCTATCTGCAGCAGCGTTTTTACGGAGCCGCTTTTTAACAACACCCGGTGCTCAACGGTTACCGGTGTTTCACCGGCCAGCACAGCTTGCTGTTTGCTGATAAAATATTGCCTGTCGTCAGGATGTATCAGGCTAAAAAAATCTTTGTAGCCAATAGATGTGCAGGTATCCGGAAGTTCCAGTATGCGTTTTGATTCTTCCGATAACTGAATTTCCAGGGTAGCCAGGTTCAGTTCCCAGTAACCCAGGTGTGCAATTTCCTGCGCGGCCAGCAACTGCCTGTTAGACCTGATCAGCCTTGATTCTACGCGTTTTTTCTCTGTTATATCGTTCAGCAAAACAAGGGTGGCTTTCCGCCCGCCATAGTTCAACAGTTGCGCAGTCACTTCTACATCAATGGTCTCGCCATTTTTTTTGATGTGCTGCCACACACCCCGGTAGATATCCATTTCCGCAGTGAGTTTACCTCCCGTTTTGCGAAGGCGTTCAGCTTCCGCTTCCGTGCGGATGCCGGATATGTCCATCTGCAGAAATTCTTCGCGGGTATAACCATAATGCCTGATGGCAGCCTGGTTTACATCAATAAATTTCGTAGTATCAAAATCATATATCCACATGGGAAGTGGATTCAGGTAGAACAGGTCGCTGTATTCCTTTACGGACACATCTGTTAGCGGTTGATTTATTTTTTCCTGTAGTGCCTCATATTTTTTTGCGAGTTCATCATAAGCGTCACGAAGTTGTCCATACCCACTGCCAGGCGAGGAAACGGAATCAGGTAATGGATGCGTATCGTCTATCCTGCTCATGTGCAAATAGAATTACATTTCCATACAATGCCTCTCCCCAAAAGCGTGGACGGAAAAATACTGTTAGCAAACAATTAAAACTTTAACCGCTGACACTTTCCTAATAGCGGGACTCCGTTATTAAATGGCGTGTGCAGGGCATTCAGTGCATTAATGACATAAAGAAAACCATTACGCAAGTCATAAAGAATAGCAGTAAACGAAAATGATGGTAGTCAATACCCAAAAACAATGTAGTAGGACAACTACATTTTGATAAAAAGCAACCACAATGACCTCAAAAAAATTAAACGAGGCGATGATCGACTGCGTATCGTATGAGTTCCATATTATTCTGAAAATTCATCTTTTCAAGCAGCCGTCCGCGAAAGGTATTGATGGTATTGATGCTAAGTATCAGCTCATGGGCAATTTCGGAAACCGATTTTCCCACGGCCAGCAGTTTAAACACTTCGAGTTCCCTGTCGGACAGATTTTCAATTGAGCGATCCATGTCTTTTCGTTCAAATGCCGCTGCCAGAACCACGGCCACTTCATCACTAATATAGCGCCTGCCGGCTTTTACCTGGTTAACTGCATTCACCAGTTCCATTGCCGCCGCACTTTTGGATAGATAGCTGGAGGCACCCGCACGCATGGCCCTTACCGCATACTGGTCAGGGGAATGCATACTGAACACGATGACAGGTGTTGCCGGTGAATGTTCTTTTATTTTCTTTACGGCTTCAAGACCCGAATCACCCGGCGGCATAGAAATATCGGTAATGATCACGTCCCATTTTTCTTTGTACACCATTTTTAAGAGACGCGTAGAATCGGTAACATCCACTACTTCCGCCAATGGCAACGCCTCCAGTAACAAGACCTTTATGCCCTCTCTAACAATTGTGTGATCATCGGCGATCAAAATTCTCATACGTATGCTCTATTATGGTTACTGGATCAGAAAATAAAAATAACCTGTTCAATAGATGAAGCACCCAATTACCTGATCTTAACCAACTGCACCACTTTGCGCTGCCCACCCTGCATAATCTCTGCAAAGTAATTTCCACCCGCATAGTTACTACCCACCTGCACCCTGCTGCCTGGCTTGATTCCCGTCATCACTTCCATCAATCTTCCGGATGCATCTGTTACCCTGAGACCTATGGGTGCTGCACTCCTGCTCTGTACAATCAGCGTAAAATAAACCCTTGAAGGATTGGGTGCCACGAACACTTCCGGACCGTTACCATTTTCTTCCTGCAATACAGTAGAACTGGCAGCAGATACGTCTGCATTTCCTTTCCTCCTGTTTACCGTCACCGTTTGCGTAGCCGTACTCGTATTGCCGGCATTGTCTTTCACTGTCCAGGTAACCGTAGTAGTACCAATAGGATATTGCGAAGGCTTGTTGTTGCTAACTGTTCTTAC
>JANPIE010000114.1:0-10796 GCA_031424835.1 Chitinophagaceae bacterium | reverse complement strand
GGAAAAAGCAATACCGGCGAAGGAGGCGAAGACGAGATACGTTATGAACCCATGCCGAATGGTGACTCCATGCGCTCTGCCATCAAACAGGTGGCTTCAGCCAGGTTTGGTGTTACAAGCTATTACCTCACAGAAGCAGATGAACTGCAGATCAAAATGGCGCAGGGAGCCAAGCCGGGTGAAGGCGGTCAACTACCGGGGCATAAAGTAGATGACTGGATTGGCCGTACAAGGCATGCGACGCCCGGGGTGGGATTGATCTCACCGCCGCCGCATCACGATATCTATTCGATCGAAGACCTTGCCCAATTGATTTTCGATCTGAAGAATGCAAACCGCACCGCACGTATCAATGTGAAACTTGTTTCCAAAGCCGGCGTAGGTACCATCGCAGCGGGCGTGGCAAAAGCAAAAGCCGACGTGGTGCTGATATCGGGTCATGACGGTGGCACAGGCGCCTCCCCCATCAGCTCCATCAAACATGCAGGGCTTCCATGGGAACTGGGTTTGGCAGAGACCCACCAAACACTGGTAAAAAATAAATTAAGGAGCCGCGTGGTGGTTCAGTCTGACGGGCAAATGAAAACAGGGCGTGATATCGCGATAGCCACGCTGCTGGGTGCGGAAGAATGGGGTGTGGCCACCGGAGCCCTGATCGTGGAAGGATGCATCATGATGCGTAAATGCCATATGAATACCTGTCCGGTAGGCGTTGCTACCCAGGACCCTGAACTGCGCAAAAGGTTTACGGGCGATCCGGACCATGTGGTCAATTTTTTCCGTTTCATTACCGAAGAATTGAGAGAGATCATGGCAGAACTGGGTTTCCGCACCATCAATGAAATGATAGGGCAAGTAGACTCTCTGGAGATGCGTGATGATATCACCCACTGGAAATACAACCAACTGGATCTTTCTGCGATACTTTACAAAGAACCCTCCGAAGATACCGGCCTGTTCAAGCAGGAAGAGCAGGACCATGGCATCAGCGAGGTGCTCGACTGGAAATTACTGGAAGCGGCGCAACCGGCACTGGCAAACAAAGAACGGATAGCCGCCTCCTTCCCTATTAAAAATACAGACAGAACAGCGGGCACGATCCTGTCTAACGAGATCACCAAAAAGTACAAAGCCGCAGGACTGCCCGAAGACACCATACATTTTACTTTTCAGGGAACAGCGGGGCAAAGTTTTGGCGCGTTCAACACAAAGGGCGTTACCCTTGAACTGGAGGGCGATGCGAATGATTATTTCGGCAAGGGATTGAGTGGCGCTAAACTGATCATCTATCCATCGCGCCAGGCTTCCTTTGTGCCCGAAGAGAATATACTCATTGGTAATGTTGCGTTCTATGGGGCAACCTCGGGTGAATCATATATCAGGGGCAAGGCAGGTGAAAGATTCGCAGTAAGAAATTCCGGCGCCAATTTGGTAGTGGAAGGGGTGGGCGATCATGGATGTGAATATATGACCGGTGGTACAGCCGTGATACTGGGCAGTACAGGCAGAAATTTTGCGGCCGGTATGAGTGGTGGTATTGCGTATGTGTACGATGTGAACGCTGAGTTTGAAAAATTATGTAACACGGAAATGGTAGATCTTGACCCGCTGGAGCAGGAAGATGCACAACTCCTGCATGACATGATCTCCAAACACTATGCATACACCAACAGCAGCGTGGCCAAATTTGTACTGGATGATTTTGAGAACCAGTTGAAGAATTTTATCAAGGTGTTTCCGAAAGACTTTAAGAAGGTGGTGATGGAGAGGAAACAAAAGTCAAAAGTGAAAAGTGAAAAGTGAAACGGGGAAATTATTTTCGATTCCAACATTTTAAAATTGCAAAATGGGCAAACCAACGGGCTTTATAGAATTTACAAGAGAACTTCCGGGTAAGCGGCCGGTGAAGGAACGCGTGCATGATTACCATGAGTTCGTGGAACGATTTCCCGAGGAAAAACTGAACCAGCAGGCGGCGCGGTGCATGAACTGTGGTGTTCCGTTCTGTCACAGCGGTTGCCCTTTGGGAAACATCATTCCCGAATTCAATGATGCTGTGTACCGTAAGAACTGGGAAGAAGCCTATGAAATACTGAGCGCCACCAACAATTTCCCGGAGTTCACCGGCAGGATTTGCCCTGCGCCCTGCGAAAGTGCCTGCGTGCTGGGCATTAACCAGCCGCCTGTTGCCATAGAAGAAATTGAAAAACATATTATCGAGATCGCATTTGACAAAGGTTTTGTACGATCTAAAAATCCCAACCTGCGCACGGGTAAAAAAATCGCAGTAGTGGGTTCGGGTCCCGCAGGATTAGCCGCCGCCGCGCAACTGAATTATGCGGGTCACAGCGTTACGGTTTATGAAAGGGATGATGCGCCGGGTGGACTGCTGCGTTATGGCATTCCTGATTTTAAACTGGAAAAATGGGTGGTGGAGAGAAGGATTGCATTGATGGAGGAAGAAGGGGTTGTGTTTCGATGCAATGCGAATGTTGGCGTCAACACCAGCATCAATGACCTGCTGCGTGAATGCCAGGTAGTAATTCTCGCAGGAGGTTCCACCATACCGCGAAACCTGGCAGTGCCGGGCCGTGAATTAAAAGGCGTGCATTATGCCATGGACTTCCTGAAACAACAGAATAAAAGAGTAAGTGAAATAGACGTGGAGGGCGAAGATATTTTTGCCACGGCAAAAAATGTGGTGGTGATTGGTGGCGGTGATACGGGAAGCGACTGCGTAGGCACCTCCAACAGGCAGGGCGCCTTATCAGTAACGCAATTTGAGTTGTTACCAAAACCGCCTGAAAACCGCAACGATGCTATGCCCTGGCCAACCTACCCGATGGTGTTAAAGACAACCTCTTCACATGAAGAAGGGGCGCAAAGGCATTGGGCCATTGCCACCAAAGCTTTTATCGGAGATGACAATGGCCAACTAAAGGCGCTGAAGGTGGTTGACCTTGAATGGAAAACCCCCGCTGGTGGCGGACCTGCCAGTTTTGAAGAAAGACCCGGGTCAGAACGTGAGATTCCCTGCGAACTGGCTTTGCTGGCCATGGGATTTGTACACCCACAACATGAGGGACTGATCAAACAACTGGATATTGACCTGGATGACCGCGGAAATGTAAAGGCAACAGAACAGTCTTACCAGACCAGCATACCCAAAATATTCACTGCCGGTGATATGCGCCGGGGGCAATCACTGGTGGTATGGGCCATCAGTGAAGGAAGGGAATGCGCCCGAAAGGTGGACCAGTACCTTATGGGAAGTTCTATCCTGGAAAGTAAGGACAGAAGTTACCTTCTTAACATATAACAAAAAGTTACATAAATATAAAAATCCGCTTTTAGCGGATTTTTTTGTGTACTTACTACATGAAAACATCTAATCAAATTGCTTTTTGCTTGAAATATGTATAGTAAAATATAAAATGTTAATATTTTTATTTAAAAAATGGTTTTTTTATCCTACTTTAGATTAATTATATTTTATAATATATATTTTTAATATCAAAACCCTGTTGAAGATGCAAAAACTGACTTTTAAGCAAATGGCACCATTCTTAGTGCTGGTAGCCGTAGCCGTTGGGGCGATCTTTGTCCCCTCATTACCCAACTTTGACGACGCGGGTAAATACAGTACCTCTGATATTACCTGGCTTCTGGTAGCAACGGCACTGGTATTTTTAATGACCCCCGGGCTGGCTTTCTTTTATGGTGGAATGGTTCACCGCAAGAATGTAATCTCAACCATGATCAAAAGCGTGGTTGCGGCCGGAGTGGTAAGCATTCTATGGATTTTTATAGGGTATGGTCTTTGTTTCGGACCGTCCATTGGAGGCTTCATTGGTAATCCGATGGCGCACCTGTTTTTCCAGGGAGTCAATTCAGGAGAGCCCTGGAGCCTTGCGCCAACCATTCCCCTTACCTTATTCGCTCTTTTCCAGCTAATGTTTGCGATCATCACGCCCGGGCTGGTGGTAGGTGCGGTAGCGGAAAGGATCCGTTTTACTGCCTACATCCTTTTTATCGCCCTTTTCAGCCTGCTGGTGTATGCACCGATAGCCCACTGGACCTGGCACCCCGAGGGTTTTCTTTTCAAAATGGGTGTGCTTGACTTTGCCGGGGGTACGGTGGTACATATTTCCGCCGGCTGTGCGGCGCTGGCCGGGGCCATGGTACTCAAAAGAAGGAACTCGCATATGCAGCATATTGAAGTACCGCCTGCCAATGTACCCTATGTATTAATTGGTACAGGTTTGCTCTGGTTTGGCTGGTTTGGTTTTAATGCAGGTTCTGCCGTTGCGTCCAACGCATTAGCCGTTTCGGCGTTTGCAACTACTAATACGGCTGCTGCTGCTGCCGGTCTTTCCTGGATGTTTTTTGACGTGGTTCGCGGTAAAAAGCCTTCCGTTATCGGATTCTGTATTGGTGCAGTAGTGGGCCTGGTAGCCATCACGCCCGCCGCCGGTTTTGTAGCGATCCCACAGAGTATATTCATTGGTGTAGTGGCCGCCATAATCTCCAACCTGGCTTCTTACTATAAGAGTAAATCAAGTCTTGATGATACCCTGGATGTGTTCCCCTGCCATGGTATTGGCGGAATGGTAGGCATGCTGATGACAGGTATTTTCGCCACCAAAACGGTTAACTCTGCAGGCAACGACGGACTGTTTTATGGCAACCCCGCATTCTTCCTCACACAATTGAAAGCCATGGTTATTGTGGTGATGTACAGTTTTGTGGTATCATTTGTGATATTCAAATTCATCAACTTCATACTTCCGCTGCGCGTAAGCAGCGAGGAGGAAGAACTGGGATTGGATGCAACGCAGCACAATGAAAAGTATGGCAGAACCCCACAACTGGTTTAATCTGCCTTCTGAATAAGATACAAAAGGATGGAACGCAAAGCCTCTGACCAGGTTGGTTCATCCTGCCTAACGACCCGCAAAAAACAAGGTACAGCCATATGATAAACCTCTGACCAGGTTTACCGGCTGTACCTATTTGTTAATCATAAAACCCATTGCAATGTTAAAGAAAATTTCAGCGCTCACAACAGGAATATTATGTATTCTCGCGGCGCAGGCACAAACCGATTCCACCAAAAAATCTACAACCACCTTTACCGCGTCGGTAGATGCGTATTACCGGTATAACCTGTCGGATCCCAAAACCGGTACCAACAACCTTACCAGCTTTACCAACTCACAAAGTTCGTTTGAACTGGGTATGGCCTCGCTGAAAGTGGACCATACCTATGGCAGGGTGTCTGCCACGGTTGACCTGGGTTTTGGCAGAAGGGCACAGGAGTTTTCCTATAATGATATAGGTACTACCCTCACCGCGGTTAAACAGGCTTATGTAAGCTTCGCAGCGTCTCCTACCGTGAAATTCAGTTTCGGAAAATGGGCAACGCATGTGGGTTATGAACTGCTGGATGCCTATGCCAACCGGAACTATAGTATGTCATACGGCTTCTCGTATGGCCCCTTCTTTCACACCGGGTTAAAGGCCGATATCTCACTTGGCGGCAAAAGCGCCTTTATGCTGGGTGTTGCCAACCCCACAGACTATGTAACCGCACCCAGTTCAGTAAAAGTTCTGCTGGCCCAGTTCAGCACCGCGTCCAAAAATGATAAGCTGAAAGCCTGGCTGAATTTCCAGGGGGGTACCGGGCTTACCCAATTTAACCTGGTAGTTACCGGGGCGGTCAGCGATAAAGTAAATATTGCTTATGATGGAAGCCTCCAGTCTACCAAACAGGGAACAGCATGGTCAAGCTGGAAAAGTCATGCCGTGTATCTTAACTACGATCCGGCTACGAGTTTTGGTTTGACGCTTCGCGGAGATTATTTTGACGACAGGAAATTATCACCCCTGTTGCCGGGCGCCAACAAAATTTTTGCCCTTACACTTTCCGGTAATGCCAGGGTAGATAACCTGACCATTATTCCTGAGTTCAGGCTTGACAACGCCACCGGTGCCATTTTCACCAACGGAAAAGGCGGATCAATCAAGAGTATTTCAAGTTTTATACTGGCCGCAGTGTACAGATTTTAATACCATTCCACAAAGCGGCTCTACTTTTCTTATATACCTGAGAAAACACAATAGCTCCCGGTTTACCCGGGGGCTATTTCATGATAGCCTTGCCCGCTTTTTGCGTAAGTTCGGCCAATGAAATTTTTCGCCAGGGGCCTCCGGATTGTTTATTGTGTGTATGCACTGCTGACTTTTATACTGGTGATGTTGCTTGTGTTCCCATTCATTATGCTTTCCTTATTCTGGGGCAAGATCAGGGGTGGTAACATGATTTACCAGTTATGCCGGTTCTGGGGCCATACCTGGTACCTGCTGGTTGGCGTACGGCACAAAGAAATTTATGAAGCGCCGCATGACAGAAGCGGTCAGTACATTTTTGTGGCCAACCATATTTCCTACATGGACATACCGCCTATTGTGCTGATTGCCCACCAACCGGTTCGCATACTGGGCAAATATGAAATGGTGAAAGTGCCCATATTTGGCTGGATCTACCGCGCCGCGGTGATTCTGGTGGACCGGCGCGATTCGGAAACACGCTCACGAAGCGTGCGCGCATTAAAGGCTGCTTTAAAAAGACATATCTCGATTTTTATTTTCCCCGAGGGAACGTTCAATGAAACGGGTCAACCCCTTAAGGAATTTTTTGATGGCGCATTCCGCATAGCCATTGAAACACAAACGCCCATTAAACCCATCCTGCTGGTAGATACGTTAGACCGTATGCATTACCGCGGCATTTTTGAGCTTACACCCGGTATCAGCCGCGTTGTATACCTGCAGGAAGTGCCGGTGGCCGGCCTTGGGTTGAAAGACATTCAATCACTGAAGCAAACGGTATATGATCTGATGGAGCGTGGGCTAAGGAGGTATAGAAATTACCCCTAGTTTAATTGCGATGAACATCTTTAGTACGAGTAGGTCACCACCGCACCAAGTTATCATTAATCATTTATGTGAAGACGTGTGGGCCTTAGCGTATGAATTTCGGTTAGGAAACGCCGGAGAAACCAACACGGTTTCGGGTTGTCAAACTGTCAACATACGCAACCCGCAATAGCTTATTTTTGAAAAAAACCTACCTATTGTTTGTTGAAGTCATCATACCCCTGGCCCTGCCAAAAAACTATACCTGGGCCGTGCCGGAACATTTGCAGGGAGCCATACAGCCGGGAATACGGGTAGAGGTGATACTGGGCAGGAACAAGCGCTATGCAGGCATTGTGAAGAAAATTGTTGCCAACCCGCCCGACAGTTTCAAACCTAAGGATATTATTAACGTACTGGATAACGATCCTTTATTGTATACGGAGCAACTGATGCTTTGGGAATGGATAGCGGAGTATTATATGTGCAGCGAAGGAGAAGTGATGCAGGCCGCCATACCTGCCAACCTGAAATTATCAAGCGAAAGCATTCTGCAATGGAACGAAGAAAGAAGTATTGATTTCAGCGATCTGTCAGATTCCGAATACATTGTAGCAGAGGCCCTGGAGATAAAGAAAGAACTACGGCTCACCGAAGTGCAGCAGTTACTGGACACATCTGCAGTTTACCCTGTTATCAAACGGCTGGTGGAAAAAGGAGTTTGCCATGTATGGGAGGAACTGAAAGAAAAATACAGGGAAAAAACGGAAACCTATATTACACTGAACCCTGTATACCACCCTGAAGAGAAACTTGCAGACCTGCTGAACAACTGGAGCCGCGCACCCAAGCAGATGGAACTCTTGCTTGCGTACCTGCACCTGCTGAAAACAGAAGGCGACGTAACACAACCGGGATTACTGAAAAAATCAAATGCAAGTGCAGCACAGTTAAAGGGTTTGATCGACAAAAATATTCTGAAAGCGGAAAAAAGGGCCACTGACCGCATTCGTACACTTCCCAGGAGCATACAGATTGATTTTGAATTATCCACTGCCCAGGAAAAGGCCTGGCTTGAGATTCAGGAACATTTCACAGCTAAAAATGTGTGTTTGCTGCATGGCGTTACGTCGAGCGGCAAAACGGAAATCTACACAAAGCTGATTGAATCCTATATCCGCCACGATAAGCAGGTGCTGTATATGCTGCCTGAGATAGCGCTTACTTCGCAGATCATACGAAGGCTGCAGAAATATTTCGGGGGGCACATAGCCATTTACCATAGCAAATTCAATCCCAATGAACGCGTAGAAATCTGGAACAAAGTAAAAAGCGGTGAAACAAAAATAGTATTGGGTGCAAGGTCCTCTTTGTTCTTACCGTTCAAGGATCTGGGACTGGTTATTACCGATGAGGAGCAGGATGCATCTTACAAACAGCAGGATCCTGCGCCCCGGTACCATGCAAGGGACGCGGCTATTTATTATGCGTCTTTGTTTAACGCCAAAGTGCTACTGGGCAGCGCTACTCCTTCCATTGAAAGCTACTTCAACTGTGAACAGAAGAAATATGGAGCGGTGTGGTTAGCGGAACGATATGGACAGGTGGAATTACCGCTGATAGATATGGTGGACCTTACCAAACTTCCTCCTTCAAAAGAAAAAGGAAAAACGGCGCTCAGCCCGGCATTGATCGCGGCTATATCGGCTTCCTTACAGCAAAAAAAACAGGTGATCCTGTTCCAGAACAGGCGTGGCTATTCGCCGTATATGCTCTGCCATACCTGCGGATGGATACCGCAATGCCAGAATTGTGATGTAACCCTCACCTATCACAAAGCCAGGAACCAGTTATCCTGTCATTATTGCGGCAGCGCCTACCCTGTCATCAACACCTGTGGGGCATGTGGAAGTCATAATTTTATCCAGAAAAACTTTGGTACAGAAAAAATAGAGGAACTCGTAGCGGAACAGTTTCCGGAAGCAAGAACGGCACGGATGGATTATGACAGTGTAAAAGGCAAGCATGACCATGATGCGCTGATCAAACTATTTGAACAGCAAAGGATTGACATATTGGTGGGCACGCAAATGGTGGTAAAGGGCCTGGATTTTGAACATGTAAACCTGGTAGGTATTGTTGATGCGGACGGTATACTCAACTTTACCGATTTCCGGGTAAACGAGCGCGCATTCCAGCTCATGGAACAGGTTAGCGGCCGCGCAGGCCGGAAAGACGGGAAGGGAAATGTGCTGATACAGGTAAGCAATACCCTGCATCCCGTGCTGCAGTTTGTGAAGGCACATGATTTTAAGAAGCTCTATCGCTATGAAATCACCAACCGGAAGCAATTTGACTATCCACCTTTTACCAGGTTGATCAGGGTGATATGCAAGCACCGGGAAAAACACCTGGCAGAAGAAGCGGCCAATATTATGATGCAGGGCCTGAAAGCAGGTTTTGCCCATGAGGTTAACGGGCCCGCACAACCGGTGGTGGACCGGGTGCGCAACCAGTATATCTGGGAGATACTCATAAAATTGCCCAAAGATGCAAGGCGCATTAAACAATGTAAGCAGGAGATCAGGCAGCAGATGGTAATTATACAATCCAATAAAAGGTACCGGAGTGTGACAATCATTCCGGATGTGGACCCGGTTTAAAAAAAACAGATGCAGGTATCAGAAAATATATCACTTAAAAATTTCAACAGCTTTGGCCTGGACGTGTATGCGCAGAAGTTTGCGTCGTTTGGTTCGGCGGATGAGCTTGCGGAGCTATTGTCCATAGAGCCTCGCAGCTCTTTGGTGATACTCGGGGGAGGCAGCAATATCCTGTTTACGAAAGATGTGGCGGGTCTTGTGCTAAAGAATGATATGAAAGGAATTGAACTGGTAAAAGAAGATACGCAGCATTATTACATTAAGGCCTACGCCGGAGAGAACTGGCATGGTTTTGTGCAGCACTGTCTCGCCCGAAATTATGCCGGGATCGAGAACCTCGCCCTGATACCGGGCAATGTAGGCGCCTCGCCTATGCAAAACATCGGCGCTTACGGCGTAGAGATCAAAGATGTTTTCCAGCAACTGGAGGCCTATCATATCAGTGAAAAAAAACTGGTCAGCTTTAGTCTGAATGACTGCCGCCTTGGTTACCGCGAGAGTGTGTTTAAAAAAGAATACCAAAACCAGTTTGTTATTCTAAGCGTTATTTTCCGACTGAATAAAATACCGGTGATCAATACCAGTTATGGCGCCATTGCACAGGAACTGGAGAAGATGCAGGTTAAGGAATTATCCATACAAGCCATTGCCGACGCCGTGATACGCATACGCAGCAGTAAACTTCCTGATCCGGCCAGAGTGGGCAATGCGGGTAGTTTTTTCAAAAACCCTGTTGTATCAGCAGACAACTATACAAAACTGAAAGAAGCATACCCGGCAATTTCCGCATTCAAAGTAGACGAGGGGCACTATAAGCTGGCTGCCGGCTGGCTGATTGAACAATGCGGCTGGAAAGGCTACCGGAAAGGGGATGCCGGCTGTTACGACAAACAGGCATTGGTACTGGTGAATTACGGACAGGCTACGGGGCAGGAAATATTTATGCTTTCTTCAGCTATCATTGAAAGCGTAACAAAAAAATTTGGCGTTGTGCTTGAGCGCGAAGTGAATATTCTTTAGGAACCGTTTGCATGTTGTAGCGAATAAAAAAAGGACCATCGCATGGTGATGGTCCTTTTTTTATTTTCAGCATGAGGCTATTAATAATAACGCAGTTTCATTTCAGTACGCCTGTTCAGGGCTTTACCTTTTGCAGTTTTGTTATCCGCAATAGGTCTGTCAGAAGAAAATCCTTCAGAGGTAAGTCTTGAAGCA
>JANPIE010000113.1:0-6338 GCA_031424835.1 Chitinophagaceae bacterium | reverse complement strand
GTAAGTTATGTGCCGGATATTTGGCGCCATAATATGCATCATTATTCAGGTAGTCTGTAAGGAACCGGATAGCCTGCATATATATAAGTAACTCACCCGCAAAATAAAAATGATCTTTTTCATACGAACTCAACGCGCCCGACATGGCGCCCAGGTATCCTTTTTCAATGGCTACGAGGAAATCTTTGCGGATATGGATCTTTTCCAGGTCCTGTTCTTCTTCGGATACCGGGCACACATAGGTCCGGATCATATCGCCCACATCGCTCAGAAAATATCCGGGCATGATCGTGTCCAGGTCAATCACGCAGATGCCTTTATCCTGCGCATCAAACAACACGTTGCTGATCTTGGTATCGTGGTGAGTTACACGTATGCTTGCATCCCTGTGCTGTATAAACTGTTCAAACCGTTTTACGATATCCTTACGCGCTCTGATACCGGCAATAGCGTCCGCTGCGCCGCTGATACGCCCGCTGTTTCCATTTTGCAATGCCAGGTCAAACTGCCGGTAACGCAGCGATAAATTATGGAAATCCGGTATCGTGATATGCAACTTACGGGCATCAAATCCTTCCAGCAAAGCCGTAAACTGGCCAAACTGGTAGGCGGCTTCCCGGGCCTGTGCTACATTTTCCACCACATCAATGGTATGTGAGCCATTCACCCATTGGAATACGCGGTAATGCTCCCCGCCTGTTATAACCAGCCCTTTTCCTTCACTGCTGGCCACCGGTGCAGTAAAAAGATAGCCGGGCGCATGGGCCTGCAGGTATGCATCCAGCATCTGCAGGTTGGCATCTATCTGTTCAGGATGTTTGAATACCTGCGTATTTATTTTCTGTAACAGGTACACCTTGCCCTCAGTAATGACCTTCCACGTATTATTAATCAGTCCCGAACGCACAGAAATGATTTCTGGCGAATCCCAACCGTAGGCATCACAAATTATTTTCCAGGCTGCCGTGTGTATCATTGGTCACTGTTAAAAGCTATACACATCAATACTAAGGCAAAAAAGCCATCTACAAAAAATCTCCTCTGCGAAAACTCTGCCACTCCCCGTCTCCGCGGTTGGCAAGTACTTAGAAATGCTTACAGTATCAATTCCGTAACTTTTTCCAACCGCAGAGTCGCAGATCAGCAGAGGTTTTGCAGAGAGGCATAAAAAAAGGGGCGGTAAAAACCGTCCCTTCTGTGTAGCCTTTTTCTGATAATATTAATAAAGGTAATTCAACGCCGTTTTGTCGTTGGCATTGAACGGGCGGTTAACGCCACTGCCGATACAAGCCAGCATCCATGAATTGGGATCAGGTCCTGAAGGCGTACCTGGTATAAGGATCGCTCCTACAGTAGATGCTCCTTCATTGGAAGCTGATCCGCCGCAACTGTAAGCGCGGTTCATATAATCGGTATGACGGAAACCAATGCAATGGCCTAACTCATGCGCAAAAATAGTAGCCGCATAGTTGATAAAGGTACTGCTGGTACCGGAACCAATGGCACGCGTATTCACCTTAACGGAGTTGTATGGATCACCACTTGCGGTAGGGAAACCTGCTGAGGCAAGATAGCTTCCACTGGCCCTGTCGAAGGTAACTGCTGCTCCTGAACTCACACGCTGAAAGGTGATGGTCAGGTTTTCAGCATTGAAACGTCTTACCACTTCATCCAGCACCGGGCCATAGACAGAAGCGTCAATCCTTGAACTCAGTGCCACGGTAATTACCCTTGGTAGCCCCGTAACAAGATTGGTGGTTCGGTACTGTTCCGTTTCACCAACTCTCAGGAAGGCTCCGTCGAGTTTACGATTCAATTCGTTTGCAGGGATAAAAATATCTCCTTCAACAATATAACCGCCCTCATCAGCAATGATATTGTGGGTAGAGAAACCCAGCGCCTTCACGCTGTTAATCACCGCCTGCGAAACGCCGGCTACTTCTTCCGTTTCTGTTGTTACCGATTTCTTACAGGATAAAACAGCTACCATAACAATCAGAATGGCAGCAAGGGGTAATCGTACATTTTTTCTCATGTTGTTTCAATTTGAAGTTTAGATTAGTTTACACAAACTGTAATTTTCTCAAACTAAATTTACTGAAGTTTTACCACCCGGAATTCAAAACAGGCCATCGGCACCGGGTGTTTTTTCACGGTAGCCTGCGCGAGGAAAACAACGATTTTATAAGGGCAGAACTGCGCATCCATGATTTGCTTATATTTATTTTTCAGCAAATGCTATGTGGCGAAAGTTCCGATACCTGTTCTGTATGAGTCTGTGTATGTATTTTCACAGCCAGGCGCAATACACAGGCGATAGCCTTCTCCATCTGCTGAAACTTACACAACCGGGATTGGCCAGGGCAACTGCCAACCCCCGCGAAGAAAATTTTTCTGTCCAACAGGCCTATGCCATCAAAACAAATCTGCCCCATGATGTAACACTCCTCCGTGTGTTGCCTGGCGATATCTCTATCGTACGCTTCCGCAGCACAGAAGCCTGCCAAAAAGCGCGGCAAAATGCCTCAGTTTTTTTCCCTGTAAACGATAAGTGGAAGCTATCCCCCACCCTGCTGCAACAGTTGCCGGGAGAAAAAGCAACGGCATCTGCGGCTTATCTGCTGTCGGTAGATGATATCACAGCTTTTGAAAAAAAATACAAAACATTCCCCGGACTGTCGATAAAAGCTGTGTATCCTGCAACAGGATCCATACTCCTGCATGCACCCTCACAATGGTTAACAACGGCAGGATTACCCGATACGAATATTTATTTCATCGCCAACACCCGCAAACCGGTTACCGAAAGGGAATTAACGGGCTTTGATTTATCGGCAAATAAAGTAAATGCCGCGCATAGGATCTGGCCCGGCATCAACGGGCAGGGATTGACACTATCCATCAAAGAAAATAAAATGGACACTACCGATATCGATTTTCGGGGTCGATATGTTTTTTCACCTGCCGCCTCTCCCACTATGCAAACCCATGCCACCACTATGGCCACAATTGCTGCAGGTGGTGGCAATAGTTTTTATACAGGCAGAGGTGTTGCGTGGGGGGCCTCTATCAGTTCTTCTGATTTCGCCAATTTATTGCCGGATAATAACCAGCAACTGCAGCAATTAAAAGTTTCTGTTCAAAATCATTCCTATGGAGTGGGCATTGAAAATTATTATGGCGCTGATGCCGCTGCCTATGATGCGCAGCTTTACCAGCAGCCTTCCTTATTGCACATTTTCTCTGCAGGAAATTCAGGTAACCTGGCCCCAGCATCAGGAAGCTATGCAGGATTACCCATGGCCAATCTCACCGGCAGTTTCAAAATGGCCAAGAACGTGATTACCGTTGCATCAACGGATTCTTTTGGAACGGTAAGTCCCTCCGCCTCACACGGCCCCGCCTATGATGGAAGGTTAAAACCCGAACTGGTTGCGCTGGGTGAAGACGGCAGTTCCGGCGCAGCGGCAATCGTATCTGGTGTGGCCATACTGGTTCAGCATGCATGGCAGCAAAAAAAACAATCGATTCCTCCCTCATCACTTACACGCGCCGTATTACTGAACAGCGCTTCCGATGTGGGTAATGCCGGTATTGATTTTTTTTCCGGGTATGGCAGTGTCAATGCTGTTGCGGCCCTGCGGACCATTGCGGACGAACGTGCAACTGTATTATCAGTGCCGGCGGGACAAACAACGACACATAGCATTGTTGTTCCGGCCAATGCGCGCAACCTGAAGATTACGCTGTGCTGGACCGATCCGCCTGCACAATCCAATACGCTTAAAGCCTTGCTCAATGACCTTGACCTGATGGTATTTCATCGCGCAAGCGCAACCAGCTGGCTACCCTGGGTACTCAACAGTTACCCGGCCATGGATTCGCTGTTACAATTGCCCCTAAGAAAACGCGATAGCCTGAACAACACTGAGCAGGTTACAGTTCCCGCTCCGCCCGGGGGTGTATACGAAATCATGGTAAAAGCTTTCGCCCTTGGCAGCGGAACACAGCAGGAATTTTCAATTGCCTGGCAATACGATACCACCGAACATTTTATTTTTACTTACCCGGTCAAAAATGACAACCTCTTTCCAAAGCAAACACATACCCTTCGCTGGGAAACCAGTGTGCCAGGTACAGGCGCACTGCATTACCGAGTGAACACAGGAAACTGGAAACTGATTACCCCAGCCGCTGATCTCTCCAGGGGATATTACCAGTGGCAGGCGCCCGATACAACAGGTGCCCTGCAATTGAGAATGATGGCCAATAATAAAGTATGGCTGACCGATACCCTGGGCCTTGCGCCAAACCTGGCGATCAATACCGGCTATAACTGTACCGATTCCTTCCTGGTTTACTGGCAGCGCGCCGCGGTTGACTCTTACCGGGTATATAGGTTAGGAAATCAATACCTGGAGCTCTTTGCCACAACAGCAGATACCGCGATCCTGCAATCGAAACTGAATAACCCCTTCCGGTATTTTACCGTTGCACCGGTATTGCCCGGTGGCATAGAAGGTGCACGGTCATACGCGTTTGATTACACACAGCAGCAAACTGGATGTTATATCAATAGTTTTGTTGCTGACCCCTCGGGCATTGGCACAGCAAAGTTATCGCTCACCCTTGGTACGGTATTCCGTGTGAGCAGTATTGTATTCGAGAGATTATCGGTAAATGGATTTGTACCCATAGATACCATCAGTCCCGTAACGGACAAACAGCATATCACCACGCAAGCGGCAACCAAAGGATTGAATACCTACCGTGCGAGGGTGATCATGAGTAATGGCAGCAGTTTCTATACACAACCGGAGCAGGTGCTGATATTCGGTGGGCAGTCTTATTATGTTTTCCCCAATCCACTCAGGCAGGGATCTGTTTTGCGCTTTCTTTCGGACGAGACAGACAATACGGTGTTTGTTTTATACGATCTGCAGGGCCGTAAAATTATCGAGTACAAAGTGAGTGGCTATTCCAGCGCCATACGGTTACCACTTCTTCAAAAAGGCACTTATTATTATACGATCCTTACATCAGGGGTGGTTCAATTGAGTAGCCCGCTGATTATACTTTAATTGAGGGTTTGCTGTTGGATCTGTATTTTTTTACCGCAAAGGCACAAGGGCGCGGTGGAACGCGAAGAAAATAACTCTGGAAACTCTGCGCCCCTGCCTGGGAGTTGAAAACCACAAACGCAGTTCAGCGGGTCAACTATTTTTTATAACCGCCCCCATTTCCTAACTTTCCCGAAATATTTTTATGCCCGCATACGATAACCTGATAGAAGCGCTGGACGATTTAAAAGCAAGGGGCTTTACCACCGACTTCAACCTTAGATTTGACAAGGTTGAGTGCAAAGAAACGGGCACCTGCCTTCGTCCGGAGGAATTTGAGATCGTGGAACACTACCGGTTTGAAGGAGATACCAATCCATCCGACTCAAGTGTGCTCTACGCCATCAAAGCCATCAATGGTGATATGAAAGGTGTATTGATCAGCGCCTATGGAGTGTACAGCGACGAGATACACAACTCAATGATACAGAAGTTAGCCATGCACGAATAAGGCGTTTTTTATTATAACCCCATTTACTTCATTTAATTTTTTATCATGCTGCACCGGAGACGTTTTCTGCAACTCGGTTCGTTGGGTCTGGGTTCTTTTTCATTGGCGGGTTTCGCCATGCGCAATCCAGCGCTTCGCAGACCCATTGTTATTTCTACCTGGGATGCGGGCATCGAGGCCAACAGGGCGGCCTGGAAAATTTTATCGAAAGGCGGGCGTGCACTGGATGCGGTTGAGCAGGGCGTGAGGGTGACAGAAGCATCGCAGAATTGCTGTGTAGGGCTGGGCGCAAATCCCGACAGGGATGGATATGTAACGCTCGATTCCTGCATCATGGATGAACATGCCAATTGCGGCAGCGTGGCATTTCTGGAACGCATCAAGCATCCTGTATCGGTAGCAAGAAGGGTAATGGAAAAAACACCGCATGTGATGCTGGTGGGTTCAGGCGCGCAGCAATTTGCAGTGGAACAGGGTTTTCCCCTCGAGACGGCTAAACTTTCCCCCGATGCGGAAAAAGCATACCGCAACTGGCTTAAGACAAGTGAATACAAACCGGTGATTAATATTGAGAATACAAAAAAACAAAATGCACCCCCAAAATTAGAAAATGGTTCATGGAACCATGATACCATTGGCATGGTGGCGATGGATGCATCGGGCAACCTCAGCGGGAGCTGCACCACCAGCGGTATGGGTTTTAAAATGCGCGGCAGGCTTGGCGATTCGCCTATCATTGGTGCAGGTTTGTTTGTAGATAATGAAGT
>JANPIE010000112.1:0-3943 GCA_031424835.1 Chitinophagaceae bacterium | reverse complement strand
CAAAAGAAATATAGTTAAGGCTCTGGTTTGATTCAGCAGCAGGCAGTGTAGATGAGCCTGATGTAGGCACCGTTGTTAACGGGCTGCTGCCATCCTGGATATCTACCATGGGAAAATTACCGCCCTTCACAGCCCTGAAATCCCTGTTGGCAGTATAGCCGAAGGTAACTTCATTACTGATCTTGTTGCTGAAACGGCTGTTTAACTGGCCAATAACACCGTAGATGTTGTTGTTAATCACATACGCTGAATTGGCGTATACCATGGAGTTCAAACTACCCCTGTTACCATTGGTGGTATTACTGCTGCTCACCGTTACATCTCTTTTTGATAACAACAGGTTACCACGAACGCTGAACTTATGTTTGTCATTGACGTTCCAGTCGAAACGGGCAACTGCTTTATCGCTTTTGGTTACAAAAGGATAGCCTTCATATGCGCCTGTTTCGTAATTGAATTTCGATTTCAGGTAGGCAGAAAGCGTTTCAAGATCCGATTTTTTTACACGGGTGGTATTGCCGCTGATCGGCGTTGCACCGTTGCTTGCATCAGCAGTAAACAGTGTACCTACATCGTTTCTTCTTTCACCCTCGTAGTTAAGGAAATAAAATACTTTGTTCTTGATGATGGCACCACCAATGCTTGCACCAAATTGCTTCACATCGAAAGCATTGGTTACCACATCCTGCTTTCCACCCGTACCGGCTTTGGTTCCTACAAAACCCTCGTTACGTTGGTTGTAAAATGCGGTTCCGTGAATGGTATTGGTACCGCTTTTGGTAATTGCATTTACGCTTGCACCGGTAAAACCTGCATCCCTTAAGTTGTACGGAGAAACGTTGATCTGAATTTCCTGCAATGCATCCAGTGAAATAGGAGCGGAATTGGTTTGACCGCCGTTCAGCGCACTTAATCCAAATGAGTTATTAAAAATAGATCCGTCCAGGGTAAAATTGATTGCCCTGCTATCCTGTCCCGCAAAAGAGAGGCCATTGGATTGCGGTACCAGCCTGGTGAGGTCAGTAACGTTCCTGCTGATGGTTGGCATGGAGCTGATCAAACGGGAATTGATATTGGTGGCAGTACCTTTGCGGTCTTTGGAAATAAGCGCCCCACGACGGTTGGAAACGCCGCTTACCACTACTTCCGATAACTGTGAGCTCGCATCTATAAGCACAACATCGATTACAGTTGGTTCACCGAGCTGGATGGTTACATCAGATATCACTTCTGTTTTTAAACCTACAAAGGAATAAGTAATCCGGTATGGTCCACCAACGCGCAAACCGGGGAGGTTCACTCTGCCTGAGCTAGAGGAAACCGTGGTATAGCGGGTACCTGAGGGTTCATGAACTGCTTCCACAGACGCGCCTGTTAAGGATTCTCCTTTGCTGTCTTTCACATTACCGGTAATTGTGCCGGTAGTAACCTGTGCCATAGACGTCATGCCTATCAACAGAGCTGATATCATCACGGCTACCTTTGTAAAAATTCTCATATACGCTTTGTTTTGATGTGCAAATATGGCATTCCTATCTTCTTCAATGGATGCCCTAGGTTTAATTAATTATTATTTAATGGATCCTGCATAAGTATTCCATCACAAAAAACACCGAAACGCGGTTTTCATGGTGCAAATATGCCAATTATCGGCGGTTATCAATTCCTCTTTTCAAAATAATGTTAAAAATGTACAGGAATGGGGAAAATCACGAGTAAATGGTGGATAAAAGCCTTGTTTTTAGTGCGTTAAAACCGGGAAAAAATTGTCCCAAAGACCGAACAGAACTATCATATGCCACTAAACTACCATGTGACGCGGATTCCCAATTGCATGTTCCACCAGGATGCATAGCTGGGTGTCCGGCTTTCACTTCTTTTCCAAAACCCGGGTTGTACCGTGGCAGGGTTAAATCGGTATTGGGGCACCAGGTGAGAAGGGCTGGCATAACCCATAAAATCCATCAGGATTACCTGGTCATTTGGCTGGTAAAATTTATGGCCCCATTCAGTGTTAAAGAGGCTTAGCAGGTTTGTAATATCCAGGGAAAGCTGGAGCCGATGCGCAACTTTTGAAAAGCGAAGCTGCAGATCATGAACCAGCCTGAGGTCAACGGTATGTGTAAACGGACTCCGGCTGCCATTTCTCTCGGCATATTGCCCCCGACGTTTAGACAGGTAGGCGTGAGCGCCTATGAATGCATCCAATGCGTCTTTCTGCTCCTGTGCCGTAAATAACCTGCCGTTGAACGATGAGGGAATGAAAATCATATTCTGCAATTCATTGAATGTTGGAATGTAAACAAGATCATAGCCGCCCGTTTTGCCGTCATCTCTCACCATACTTCTATACCCGTATACATAACTCACCGGGGAACCGGATCTGCCATCGTAACTGAGCGAAATAGTGGTCGCCATTTTTGAAACACTATGCGCTATTTTTTTTCCGATGCGTATGTTAGCACGGTGCCCGGCACTGAAATCCGATTGTGTCAGGCCCGTTGTATTGCGCCCATGCACTGTTTCCGTTGTTCTCCACTGGCTGACATTAAGTGAACTCGTACCGTCATGATTACTGAAAGCCCTTCCATAATGATAGCCGGCTTCCAGGTTTGTATTTGAACGAAACTGTTTTTGTATGCTAAGCCCAAGGTCATAAGCATACCCGTTTTTGTTTTTTTGATTAGACAGCAGTATTACATAATCAAATGGGTTGGACCCATCTGCGTTCAGTGGTATCCTTGCATGGTTTAGATCCGTATAAACGGAACGGTCGTCTGGTCCCGCTGCCTTATCTGAAGAGGGCAGCAGGTTGATATTTGAATAGGCCATCTCACAAACATTCCTGCTGAACATATTTTCAATCAGCAATACCCACCCGTTTGTCCATTTTTTTTCGATAACAAGCGAACTTCGCAGGAGTGCGGGTAGCTTTAACCGGGCAGCTACCAGGTTTAGCGGTTCTTTGTTGATCACTCCGCCCAGGTCGGCAGGTTTCCATTGCTGGTATGGATCTGAACGCAGTCGCATCCTGTTCAGTTCTGCGTTGGAAGCGATATAACCACCGGTGTAAACACCATTGTACTGATACACACCTCCCGGCCAGGCCAGCGGCACACGGCCTGAGAAAATACCTGTTCCACCCCTTAAAACGATCCTGCCCGAAGGCGACTTCCAAACGAATCCCATTCGTGGTGAAAACGTAAGTGGCACCTGTATCCGTTGTCCGGAAATAGCGCCATCCAGGTTCCTGTATTTTGAAAAAGCAGGTATCGCTACCTCATTAACGTAGGGGTCGCCGACGGGCAGCGCAGGAAAAAAATAGCTGTCCACCCGTATACCGCCGCTGATCGTCAGCCGGTCGTTTACCCTGAATTCATCATTTATAAAAACCGCGGCCCGCAGCATCGAAAACCGCGCAGCCGCCCTGATATGATCGTCCTGCCTGGTATCCAGTAAAGAAAACCCCGCCTGGTAACCGGAAGGCGCATCATTGGCGAAAAAGTCACGAAGAGATGAAAAGGTATAATTTCCAAACGCGTTTTGAATAAAAGCGTTGTGCACTTTATTGTACTCGGCGTCTAACCCGGTACTTATTCTATGTTTCCCGATACTGATAGATAGTTTATCTGCGAGGGTCCAGTTGTTCTGATTAAGCACATTAATCGTTGAACTGTTGTCCGTTCCAAAAACAATTGACCCCTCTCCATCATATATTCTAACACGTGGGAAAGCACGTCCCAGCGGCTCGCGGTCATCTTTCACAGATGTATAGCTCAGCAGCAATCGGTTGCCGGCATTTTTGCCCATGTGTGTTTTCCATTCCAGTGTAGCAGAAAGATTTGTGCTGAGCAACAAGTAGCCATTATGGGAATACTGTATGGTATATTCATCGCCTGCATTGCTGAATATTTTTTCTCCGTGCATATACCTTGTGCTAAGG
>JANPIE010000111.1:0-5247 GCA_031424835.1 Chitinophagaceae bacterium | reverse complement strand
GTTTTTGCCATTGTAGATGGGAAGGTGCTTAGTTTATAAAAATTTGGAGGTTCACATTGAATCTCTGCGAAAACTCTTGTAACTCTGCGGCTCCGCGGTGAAAAAACACTTCCAGATCCGGCCTGCCTGAAATTTTAAGACGGCACCAACCGCAGAGAACAGGAGTGGCAGAGTTTACGCAGAGAAAACTTTACCGTCAGCATGCTTAAAATAGCTTCCGACCCGGTCTATGCACACCCTCTTCCCGAGGGCCATCGCTTCCCGATGCTCAAATATGAATTGATCCCGGAACAGTTGCTGCATGAAGGAACTATTACACCCGAAAATTTGTTTGCACCCACTGCCTGTTCTGAAGAAATTATTCTATTGACGCATGATAACGAATATTTAGACAAACTCATGCATCAAACGCTTTCCGCTTCTGAACAACGCAGAATTGGCTTCCCGCAATCGCCGCAACTAACGGAGCGGGAACTGATCATTACGCAGGGAACGATCGATTGTTGCAGGTATGCGATGGAACATGGTGTTGCATTAAATGTAGCCGGTGGCACACACCATGCTTTCCGTGACAGAGGCGAAGGATTCTGTTTGCTGAATGATATGGCTGTTGCCTCCAATTACCTGCTTAAAGAAAATAAAGCAAAGCAAATACTCATCATCGATCTCGATGTACACCAGGGAAATGGTACAGCAAAAATATTCGAACAGCAGCCACGTGTATTCACTTTCAGCATGCATGGCGGTCATAACTACCCTTTCCATAAAGAACATTCCGATCTTGATATCCCGTTGAAAGATGGGACCACCGATAAAGAATATCTTACCCTGCTCGCCGATACGCTACCTGCTCTTATTGAAAAAACAAAACCGGATCTCGCTTTTTTTCTTTCCGGTGTTGATATCCTCGAGTCGGATAAATATGGCAAACTGAATATCAGTATAGATGGATGCAAAAAAAGGGATGAGATGGTTTTCAGCCTGCTGCAAAAAAATAATATACCCGTTACCGTTGCAATGGGTGGAGGATATTCTAGTGACGTACGCATTATTACCGAGGCGCATTGTAATACTTTCAGGGTTGCAAAGGATCTGTATAGGTAGGATTGCCGGAACTCCTTTTTTGAACCACCAAGACACCAAAGCACAAAGCAGCACAAAGAACTTAGTGCTGCTTTGTGAGCTTAGTGACTTAGTGGTTCAAAAAGGTCTTTAAACCCGGGCACAAAAAAGCAGCCATATAGACTGCTTCTCTTTTACTCTTATTAAACTCAATTCATTTTCCGTTTCAGACTGATCACCTGCTCCTGCAGGTTATTGACCATACCGGCAAGCTGGTTTACATCCCAGCGTGGCGCCGCATTGGCTTTCTGCATGATGTAAACCGCTTTCCATACTTCGAGCACATCCTCTGAACTGACATTGTAAGGTTCATATTGCGGGTTATCACTTACCAGCGTGAGTTTATTCTTGACACGGTTATTCTTTACAATCCTTTTGTATACAACACCCTCGTTTTTAGAAAGCACCACATAGGTATTGCTGTTCTTCACATCTTCCAGGTCATCAACTTTCTCTCCAACAATAACGCTGCCGCTGGGTGTGGGCAACATACTGTCTCCCACAATTTCAAATGCACGGTATTGCCCCGGACCAAGCATGGGCAGGGTGAATGTATTCAGCTCGTCTACAAACTCAGGATCGCCATAACCGGCAAGGTAACCGGCAGCGGCTTTCACAGGAACAAAATGGATCTGCACTACTTCAGAAACCATTTTCATCTGCCGGCGCCTGTCCAGGTAACTACCGCCCTTGGCAGCAGAAAGATCCTTGAATAAAAAATCTTCCAGCCCCAGTTTAAAAATATTGCAGATGGCCTCCATAACTTCCAGCCTTGGCTCTGCCCGTTCCTCTTCGTAAGCGCCAACCAATGATCGTTTGATCTTCAATTTATTGGCGAATTCCTCCTGTGTCCAGCCACGCAGTTTGCGGAGGTAACGTAAATTTTTCCCGGCGTTTGACATAGCTAACTGATTTAGTAAGCAAATTACTAACATTTTTAGTTATTACAAAATATTTTTTTAACCTTGCGGATTTGATCGTTTGCACGCAGCCTTGTCTTAAACCTACCATTTATTCAATACCCGCTCACTCCAGGGGCGCTGGGCCGCGTCTACACTAATGCGTTGCCTTTTTCCCGATATGCCAAAACGGTGCAAAAGCCTCATCCTCAAGGGTATCCTGAAACACCTCAAGCCGTCGGCGAGCATCTTAGAAAACGACGAATGGACTTGGGGCTCTCCCAAGCACAGGCTGCCAGACAGCTAAAAGTATTCGAAGACTGTCTCTGCTGCTGGGAAAACGGCCGTAACAGCCCACGGCTATATCAGTATCCGGCCATCATTGCATTTCTCGGCTACTACCCGTTTGATCACGAAACCACCAGTTTCGGCGGCAAAATCAAGCTATACAAGTATGAGCATGGCTTGAGCAATGCGAAGTTAGCAAGGCAGTTGGGAGTGGATGAAGGTACGGTTGCGAATTGGGAAGCAAATAGGCGGATACCGCCGGCGAGGAGTTTGGAAAGCGTACTAATGTTTCTAAGCAAAAATGCCGCTCATTGAGCGGCATTTTTTTATTCTGTCTGGTGAGAAAATTGCAATATTACTTACTTACCACGTCGATAGTTCTGAAAGTATTGGATAATCTCTGATCTAATGGCTGTAATACGTTCCAAATTATATTCGGAGTTTACTTTATCCACTGTGATTCCTGCTTCTTTTATGTGTCGAGGGTCTTGGGTATATCGAACTTTATATAATTTCATCTGCTTTATGCTATCCATTTCCCTTGATAAACTGTAAGGCAGGTCATTGAGCTTTTTTGAATATCCGAAAAACACAGTACCATGGGCCGTAGTATCTCCATTCGAAAATGCGTACCATTCATGTGTGGTGCCCGAATCCAAGTTGGAGAACGCGTTAAGCAAATGTGTTTTATTGACGGTGATTATCGGATATACATTTACGCTCGGTGTCCACTGCCAATGCAATAACGAGTCTACTCGAAGTCGCTTTTTTGTCAAAGACCGGTGTACATCAAAATCATGACCGTAAGCGCTATCAATGTTGTAAATAAAATAGTGATATCGCTTTTCCGATAGATACGATTCTTTTGTGATCAAGTCGACTGAATCGAACTGATAAGATAAATAGTATAGCCTGATGTTGCCGCTATAATATATTTCAACAGTATCAGAATCATAGCGAACGAGTTTTCCAAGCGTGTCAAGTATAGGCGCTACTTGGCTTACCTTCACCCCTTGTAGTTCATCTTGCTTTGAGGTTGACTGACAAAATGCAATGCAACAGCAGGAGGTGATCCAAACCAATATCATGTATTTCCTCGACATAAATCAGATTATTCAAATGTAGTGAAATTACTCATTTTGCAGTAAACGCTGCGTGCAACCACATGGTTCCAGGTGGGGTTGCTTGCATCGTTCCTGTTAAGCACGGCCCGGCAACTGCTACAAAACAATGAAGGTTGTCTACAAGCGGGCATGATCCCAACACCGCTGGGGCCCGTCCACAGAGATTGAATGGTGGTTTTTCTCTTATCTTTCAAGTCATCAAACCCTGATATGAAAAAAACCTTACTTACCTGTTTAATCCTTTTATGTGCAATCACAATGCATGCACAGCAAAGACAATCCTGGAGTGATGCCCTCATACTTACACCCGAGCGTTCCAATTTTGAAAAAACATCCACCTACGGTGAAGTGATGCAATTTCTAAATACCATTAAGACACTAAGTCCGAATATCCAGTTAAGTTCCATTGGAAAAAGTCCTATGGGAAAAGATATACCCCTGGTCATCCTTTCAAAAGCTGGTATCATCACACCGGCCCAGGCCAAAGCTTCCGGCAAGCCGGTTGTATATGTGCAGGGTAATATCCATGGCGGTGAAGTGGAAGGAAAAGAAGTCACCATGATGTTGATGCGTGATATCCTGTTGGGCAAACTTGGCTACCTGCTCGATAACCAGGTGATCGTATTTGTGCCTATTTATAACACCGATGGAAACGATAAAATGGCCAAAGGTCTGCGGCCCTCACAGGAGAATAGCCCCCTCGAGACCGGTGAACGTGAGAACGGGCAGGGACTTGACCTGAACCGCGATGGAATAAAAATGGAAGCGCCCGAAACGCAGGCGCTTATTCAAAATGTGATCAATGCCTGGGATCCGCAAGTGAGCGTAGACCTGCATACCACCAATGGTACCTGGCATGGATATTCACTCACCTGGGCCCCCAGCTATCTCTACGCGGGCGAGCCGGGCACTTACCATTACACGAATGATGTGCTGCTTACCGCCATTGCCAAAAAACTAAAAGATCAATATGGCCTGCATACGGGTCCGTTTGGAGATTTCAATACAAGGGAGGGATGGCCGCTGAAAAAATTTGCTACCTATAACCATCACCCACGCTACATCATAAACCAATTGGGCCTGCGTAACCGTATGGGTATTTTGAGTGAAGCATTTGCCCATGAACGATTTTACCAGCGCATCAACAGCACCTATGCTTTTACACGGGAGATACTGGATTATTGTAACAGGCATGCCAGAGAAATTGTGAAGGTTAACCATGATGCGGAAACCGCCGCCATCCAAAACGTTTTGCGCAATGCCGGTAAAATAAAAAAGGGTGTGCGGTTCAAAATGGTAGCCGCAAAACAGAAGCTCAATAATTTCCGGACTTATGATTACCAAAGCTTCACCAAAGCCGATGGTACAAGCACGCTGGTAAAGACAGGCAGGATCGTGACCTATGATAGTGTAGCCTATTATGGAGACTTTAAAGACACCCTGCAAAGTACCGTGCCACGCGGATATATTATCCCCGCGGAAATGTCGCTCATCGCGGAACACCTGGTGAAGGCCGGGGTTACCGTAACCCGATTGGAAACAGCGGAAAGTTTTAGCGGTGAAGTATTCAATATCGAAAAATTCAATCGCTCCCCACGCAGGTTCGAGGGACACCTGATGGCCTCTGCAGAAGGGAAATTTACGGCCGCCACGCGGAATGGTAAGCCCGGCGATTACAAAGTTGACCTTGCGCAACCCCTGGCCAACCTCATCTTCTACATGCTCGAACCCCAATCAGACGATGGCCTGCTGGCATGGAATTTTTTTGATAGCTATTTAGAAGGAAAAAAAGTGAACACGGAGATAGTGGAGTT
>JANPIE010000110.1:0-8460 GCA_031424835.1 Chitinophagaceae bacterium | reverse complement strand
AACAATCCAAACAAAGTACCGTCGATCTTGCTGATAATATCACCAAAATGTTCTTCGTTTTCTGCAAATTTGTTCTTGTCGCAGTCAATGATCAGTAACGGTCCTTCCTTGTAGCTGTCGATCCATTTGGTATAATGCTCGTTAAGACGCTTGAGGTAATCAAGACGGATGTTTTCCTCATATTCCCTACCTCTTTTCTGGATCTGCGATACCAGGGTGGGTACAGATGCTTTCAGGTAGATAAGCAGGTCTGGCGGTTGCACCATGGTCTTCAATGTCTGGAAGAAAAAGAAATAATTATCAAAATCGCGTTTACTCATTAGTCCCATCTCGTGCAGATTGGGTGCAAATATGTTTGCGTCTTCGTAGATTGTCCGGTCCTGGATCACTGTTTCGGTGCCGCGATGAATATCGAGTAACTGGTTTAATCGGCTGTTTAAAAAAAAGATCTGCAGGTTAAAGCTCCAGCGTGGCATATCCTCATAAAAATCCATCAGGTAAGGATTGTGATCAACATCTTCAAACTGCGGTATCCAGCGGTAATGCTTGCTCAGCATTTCTGTCAACGTAGTTTTTCCCGCGCCGATATTACCGGCTATTGCCACGTGTTTTGGTTTCTTTGCTTTTGCCATAAAAATGAAAGTACGAAATACGAAGTACGAAGTACGAGGTGCGGGGATTTTTTTTTGGAAGTGAGGTTGGAAGTCAGTCCATAGTCCATGTTCCATAGTCCATGGTCAAGGGAATCGCCTATGGTCAATGATCTATTGTGAACGGAAGAGCAGATTTTTATCAACACCAAAAATCCACGAAGTACTATGTACTATGTACTATGTACCATGGACCATGGACCATGCACCATGCACTGCTCTCAGTAATTCATCCCCACGGCTTCCCTCACCAGCTTCAGGGTTGCCGAGGCGCTGGCCCTTGCTTTTTCGGCGCCCTGGTGGATGATCCTGCTTAGTAGTTCCTTATTGTTCTGTATATCAGCAGCTTTTTCGCGGATGGGTTGTATGAACCGCGCCATGTCTTCCGCCAGTTGCTTTTTCATATCGCCATACCGGATGACGCAGTTGCCTGTACTGCTGGCCATAAAATCGTCTTCAAATTTCTTAACCGTATCCGGTGCACTTACCAGGTGCATCATCGTAAAAAGATTTTGAACATAATCAGGCTTTACCGAACCCGGTTCAGCAGGTCCCTGGTCAGTTTTTGCCTTCATGATCTTTTTGCGGATGGTTTCGTCATCATCCGCCAGGTAGAGTGTAGCCATCTGGTTCTCACTCTTGCTCATTTTGCCATTGCCATCAAGGCTCATGATGCGCACCAGTTCACTGTCGTAATTAAATGCATGGGGCAGCGGAAATATTTCGCCGTACCGGAAGTTGAATCTTTCAGCAAAATTCCTGGCCATTTCAAGATGCTGCGCCTGGTCCTTACCCACGGGCACTTTTATGGCACGGTGAATCAGGATATCGGCCGCCTGTAAGACGGGGTAAGTAAGCAGACCCGCATTGGAATTATCTGGCTGAAGGCGTACTTTTTCTTTAAAGGTGGCGGTCTTTTCCAACTCGCCCTTATAGGCCAGCATGTTCAGGTACAGGTAGAGCTCAGCAATTTCCGGTACATCACTCTGGATATACAAGGCAACTTTCTCAGGATCCAGGCCGCATGCCACATTTTCGGCTATCACACGGTGCACACTGGTCTTCAATTCTTTTGTATCGGGGTGAGTGGTGAGGCTATGCCAGTTGGCCACAAAAAAATAGCAATCATAATCGTCCTGCATCCGTACATAGTTGCGAAGGGCGCCAAAATAATTTCCCAGGTGCAGAAAACCTGTTGGACGAATACCACTCAGAACAACCTCTTTTTCCATGGTGGCGAAGATAGTTGATTGGTTGAAAAGTTGAGAGGGATTAAATCGAAGTTGTAGGGCGAAGGATGGGTTCCATTGCAAGATGCGCGTATCCATTGCAGCTTAACGGTAACCGGAATTGTGCCACCCATTTCATCATTCTTTCTTCAGCGTCCTCTATTCCATATTATTTTCCGTGAAACTTTTCAGCGCCATGCGCACAAATACGGTAACACAGTAATTAGTGATTGTAAGTATTATTGCAGTAATAATATTTACTTTTCAACCCATCAGCCCATCAACCCATCAACGCCATTCCTACCATATTAGATTCCCCGATCGAATACCTCAAAGGTGTAGGACCCCTCCGCGCGGATATGCTGAAGAAGGAGCTGGGGATATTTACTTTCCGCGACCTGCTGGAGCATTATCCTCACAGGCATATTGATAAAACACAGGTAAGCCGGATCAGCGATATATCGACGCATACGGATTATATACAGGTTGCGGGAACGTTGCTGCATTATGAAATACTGGGTGAACGTCGCGGTAAACGCCTGGTGGCCCAGTTACGGGATGCCAGCGGCATTTTAGAACTGGCCTGGTTCCAGGGAATTAACTGGGTTGTCAAAAACCTTAACCAGGGCAGCGATTACCTGGTGTTTGGCAGAACAGGTTTCTTTAATGGTAAGCCGCAGATGGTACACCCCGAGATGGAAGCCTATGTGCCTGCCAAAGCCGGCGGCAGAACTTACCTGGAACCGGTGTATCCTACCACAGAAAAATTGCGGGCAAGGGGATTTAACGGACGACAGATTGGTAAGCTCACCTACCAACTGATTTCACAATTGCAACCCAGGGATATTGTTGAAAATATTCCACAGAATATATTGGAGAAAGAAAGGTTGGTGGATAGGTACCAGGCCTTCCGGCAAATTCATTTTCCTGCATCCCTGCCGGATTACGAAGCGGCGCTGAAGCGCTTGAAATTTGAAGAGCTGTTCATCGCACAAATCCGGTTGCAGTTGGTAAAGCTGCAGCGCAATACCAACAGCAGGGGGGTGGTATTTGAAAAAGTGGGTGATCATTTCAATACCCTCTATTCAAAGTATTTACCCTTCGCATTAACGGGCGCGCAGAAAAGAGTGTTGAAAGAAATCAGGAACGACACTGCGCGTGGTCACCAGATGAACCGCTTATTACAGGGTGATGTGGGAAGCGGCAAAACCATCGTGGCATTATTAAGCATGTTGCTCGCGGCGGATAATGGTTTCCAGAGTTGCATAATGGCTCCCACAGAAATACTGGCCCAGCAACACTATGCGGGTATCAGTGAACTTTTAAAGGAAATGCCTGTTGAAATAGCATTACTTACCGGAAGCACACGGGCAAAAGAACGCAAACGGATATTGAAGGGTTTGCTAGATGATACCATTCATTTTGTGGTAGGTACACATGCAGTAATAGAAGACAGCGTACAGTTCAGGAATCTCGGGCTGGTGATCGTTGATGAGCAGCACCGTTTTGGTGTGGCACAGCGTGCACGTCTCTGGGAAAAAGCAAGTGTGCCCCCACATGTACTTGTTATGACCGCTACACCCATCCCAAGAACACTGGCCATGACAGCTTACGGTGATCTTGATTACAGCGTGATGGATGAACTGCCACCCGGAAGGCAACCGATCACTACCGTTCACCGTTTTGAAACGGCAAGGGCCAATGTGATGGACTTTGTTCGCACGGAAATTACCAAAGGGCGACAGGCCTATTTTATTTATCCCCTGATTGAAGAAAGTGAAAAACTGAGTTATGAGGACCTTATGCAGGGTTACGAACAGGTAAAAAGTTTTTTCCCCGAACCAATGTACCGGATCAGTATGGTGCATGGCCGCCAGCCCCCCGAACAGAAAGCAACCAACATGGAGCGTTTTGTAAAAGGCGATACGCAGATCATGGTAAGTACAACGGTAATTGAAGTGGGCGTGAATGTGCCCAATGCCTCGGTAATGGTTATAGAAAGCGCTGAAAAGTTCGGCCTTTCGCAATTGCACCAACTGCGCGGAAGGGTGGGAAGGGGTACCGAAAAAAGCTTTTGCATTTTATTAACGGGGGTCAAAGCAAGCAAAGAGGCCCGCGAACGTATCAAGATCATGTGCGCCACCAATGATGGCTTTGTAATTGCCGAAAAGGACCTTGAGATCCGTGGTCCGGGCGATATTGAGGGAACCCGCCAAAGCGGGGCACTGGATTTTAAGGTAGCCAGTATAGTGAATGATAAAGGATTGTTAGAATTGGCCCGGATGGAAGCAGAAAAGCTGATTGTCATGGATGCGGAACTGAATATGGTGATACATTCACCATTGAAAAACTTTCTCCGGGCGCAGAAACATAAAAATGGCTGGAGTAAGATATCATGAGTGAACTTTTCGGTAATGCAGAACGTATATTAATCGTACCTTTTAAAAAAATACCTTGCGCGTCTTTAAAACGATAGGAGGGATTATAGGATTTTTTCTTTTTTGCCCGAATGCTTTTAGCCAGAACTACCTGCAATTCATTGAAAATAAAGGACAGTGGGACAAAAGCATCCGCTTTAAAGGAGAAATATCAACCGGCGCTTTTGCATTGCAGAATACAGGGTACCGCGTGCTTATTCATAACCGGCAGGACCTTGACCGGGTGAGTGCATTGGTGCACGCACATGCGCCTTCCGGTGGAGGCGAACTAAAGCAGACGAATGCAGCGGGAAAAGTGGAAGTTCCGGACCAGTCAGGTGGCACCAGTGATAAGATAGCACTTCGCTCGCATGCATATGAAATGCGTTTCCTGAATGCGAATCCCAACCCCATCATCGTACCCGATAAGCCCCTGGCTACTTACAGTAATTATTTTCTCGGATCCGACAGCAGCATGTGGGCCAGCAATTGCCGTACTTTCCAGGCGGTTACCTATCGCGATGTGTACCCGGGTATTGATGTGCGTTACTACACTTCCAATGGCGTTTTAAAATATGATTTTATTGTGCACCCCGGGGGTAATGTGAATAGCATAGCTATGTACTTTGAGGGTACCGAGGGGCTGAAGCTGCAGAACGGCGACCTTCACGTAAAAACTTCCGTTGATGAAGTAATTGAAAAAGCGCCCTATACCTACCAACTGGTGGGCGACAAGCGTGTGGAGATCCCTGCCCGGTTTGATGTGAAAGGAAACATTGTACGTTTTGCGCTTGATGGAAAGTATACGAAAGATGCCACGCTGGTGATCGATCCCTCGCTGATTTTCTCAACGTTTACAGGAAGTTCAGCAGACAACTGGGGATATACAGCTACCTACGATGGCAAAGGAAACTTTTATGCCGGTGGAATTGTGCTGGGTACTGCAGGTAGTTTTCCGGTGAGTAACGGAGCTTTTCAGCGAACATACCAGGGAGGTACAACTTCAACAGGCGAACCCAGTGGATTTGATATGGGCATCATCAAATTTGATGCTTCGGGATCCAACCGCCTGTATGCAACCTATATTGGTGGCGCAGGTAATGAGCAGCCACACAGCCTGGTTGTTGATAATGCAGGCAACCTCGTGATAGCCGGCCGCACTACGTCGGCAGATTATCCTACCAAAGGTCCCCTGCCGCAATTCGGCCCCCTGGGCGGTACCTGGGATATGCTTATCACAAAATTAAACGCTACCGGTACGGCGCTTATTGGCTCTGTGCGCATTGGTGGTTCAGGGGATGATGGTGTCAATATCCGGTCGAAATATATGAAGCCTACGGGGGCCGAATCTATCGTAAGAAATTACGGTGATGATGCGCGGAGTGAAGTGCTGCTGGACCCTTCAGGCAATGTTTACCTTGCTTCCTGTACCCAGTCGGCCAATTTTCCCACCACGGCGGTATCCGGTCAAACAACACTCGGGGGCGCTAATGCATCCAACCGTGCGCAGGACGCGGTGATCATGAAGTTTACGCCGGATCTCACTGCGGTGCTTTTCAGTGTATTAATAGGAGGCGGCGATGATGATGCAGCTTTTGTGCTGGCCATCAACCCTACAGACAACCATCTTTTTGTAGCGGGTTCCACGGCCAGTAATAATTTCCCAGGTGCCAAAACCGGTGTAAAGTTTCCCAGTTTCCAGGGAGGCGCCTGTGATGGTTTCGTGGCTGAGTTCACGGCTAATGGCGTACTGGTAAAGAACAGCTATTTTGGTACAACCGGTGCCGATATGATCTACGGAATCCAGTTCGACAGGAGTGGGTTCCCCTATGTTTCCGGAACTACCACCGGGAGCTGGCCGGTTGTCAACGCAAATTTTGCACAGCCCGGCGGTAAACAGTTCATCGTGAAACTCAAGCCCGATCTTTCGGATTATGTATACTCAACCGTTTTTGGAACAAATTCCATTCATCCAAACCTTTCCTATACTGCATTCCTGGTAGATCGCTGTGAGAACGTATACGTTTCCGGCTGGGGCGGATCGACAAATGTAACACTGGGATATCCTAACGGTTACACAACCGGTTTGTCCATTACACCTGATGCCTTTCAGAAAAGAACCGATGGCAGTGATTTTTATTTTTTCGTGCTTGAAAAAAATGCAACCAAACAATTGTACGGCAGCTTTTTTGGACAGCAGGGCGGATTTGGCGAACACGTTGATGGCGGCACCAGCCGTTTTGATGCGAGTGGTGTCATTTACCAGGCTTTGTGCGCAAACTGCGCCTCTCCCAAACCTACGGGTGCTGATGCATTTCCTGTAACGCCGGGCGCATGGTCGCAGACCAACAATGCAACAGATTGTAACCTGGCGGCGGTTAAGATCGCCTTTAACCTGGCCGGGGTTGGTGCGGGTCTGCAGGCGAGTATCAATGGAGTGGCCAGAGATACTTCCGGCTGCGTACCCATGGCGGTTGATTTTGTGGATACGCTTGCGCAGGGCAAAAGTTATGTTTGGGATTTTAATGATGGGAGTCCCAAAGTCAGAACCACTTCACCTTCCATTTCGCATACTTTCAACACGATAGGGCTTTACCGTGTAAGCCTGGTTTCCATCGACTCCAGTACCTGTAACCTGGCCGACACAGCCTTTGTTACCATGCGTGTACGCGACGACCAGGCGGAACTAAATTTTACCACTACCAAACTGCCGCCCTGTGCTTCGCTGAGCTATGAGTTCAACAACACATCCGTAGCCATTAAACCCTTTACCGCTACCAGCTTCCGATGGGATTTTGGCGACGGTACCTCACAGGTGGCTGGCGTGGGTCCGGTTACACATACCTATGCCGCAGGCGGTACCTATGATATTAAACTGGTGCTGATTGATACCAATTATTGTAACCAGCCCGATAGCCTGGTAAAGCAGATCCGCATTTCGCCAACGGTAAGGGCACAGTTTCAGACACCTGCATTTGGTTGTGCGCCTTATACCGCAGCCTTTACCAATACTTCGCTGGGCGGAATGAGTTTTCGTTGGGAGTTTGGTGATGGAACCAGCTCTACTTTATCGGAGCCAACACACCTTTACAGCACACCGGGCAGTTACCAGGTTAGGCTTATTGCTACAGATACCAATACCTGTAATAAAATTGATACGTCTGCCTACTTTACCATTTTGGTGAGTGCCAATCCTACCTCTGCTTTTACCTATTCACCCCAGCCTACTGTGTCCAATACACCTGTAAGTTTTGCCAATGGTTCGCTGGGTGGTACCAGGTTTAAATGGCTGTATGGAGATGGTGATACTTTATTTACGATACAGGCAGATACGCTGGTACAACATTTGTACAATGCAACGGGTACTTATAACACCTGCCTGGTTACTTATAATAACTATGGCTGCGTGGATACAAGTTGCCAGCCCATCAGCGTAACGATACTGAATTCAGTGGATGTACCGAATGCTTTTTCCCCCAATGGTGATGGGCGCAACGACAGGATCTTTGTACGGGGGTATGGCATCTCAAAAATGACCTGGAGTATTTATAACCGCTGGGGTGCACGGGTGTATATGGGTACAGATCCGAATGAGGGATGGGATGGAACCTATAAGGGAGTATTGCAGCCACAGGATGTATATCATTATACATTGCTGATAGAATTCGGGGGCAAGGAAAAGGCCACGAAAAAAGGCGACATTACATTACTTCGATAACTTGACATATGCGGTATACGATGCGATTGATAGCGGTGTTGACGATGGCTTTGATGGCTCGCTATACCTATGCACAGGATCTACACTTTTCCCAATATTTTAATAGCCCGTTGCTGATCAATCCGGCCAATACAGGTTTTATACCGGATTATGATTATAGGGTAGGTGCCAATTACCGCTCACAGTGGGCGAATGTAGGTAGCGCTTACAGAACCATGAGTGCCTGGGGCGATGTGAAATTATTTTCGGACCGGTTTGAAAACGGCTGGGTAGGATTGGGTGGCGCCTTATACAAAGATGTGGCCGGAAGCGGCAGCCTGGCAACAACCAGTGGATTTGCATCAGTGGCCTATCACCAGATGCTTGGTTACAACAGCCTTATCAGCGGAGGCTTTAGCCTGGGCTTTACCAGCAAAAGGATTGATATCTCCAAACTGAATTTCGAC
>JANPIE010000109.1:0-1967 GCA_031424835.1 Chitinophagaceae bacterium | reverse complement strand
GTCGGCAATCCCCGCATCACGCATCGCCTGCTCATTGCGCCAGAGATCCATGAATAGGGAATCTTTTGTTACCAATGTCCGATCGCGTTGTTTCCAATCGGCATACAACAGATGCTGATCCGAATGCATTCCCAGTAAGTGTTTCTCGTTGTTGAGGACCCCGATACCCGGCTGAAATGCTTTATTGCGATAAAATCTCCCGGTAAAATAAAAAGAGGCTTTTATTTTTTGTTTGGCAAGTGTACCGGCGATGGGCGCCAGTCCATCACCAAACTCATCTCCGGTAAATACCAGCGCAATTTCTCTTTTGGTGGAGTCGCCGCGAATATATGCGCCCTGTGCAGTCTGGTACCTGTATGAGATGGGAGGAAAGGCGCTCCATGTGGTTCCCCTGGTCTTCGCTTCTTCCTCTTTTGCAGCGAGCAAATAGATCAGCGAAGCGGTGCCATCCATTGTAGGTTCATTGGTACTATAATCGCCGTAGTCATCATGGTATACTGCAACATCACTCTGGAACTCCGCATATTCATCCGCATCCTTTAGTTGTATTCCTATCAAATTTTTGTAAATGGATGTGTATACCGGACCATCTACCAATCCCCCATCTATAGGAAAATTTTTCAGGTGTGTAAAGGCCGAATGCGGATCAACAGGTGTATCGCCATTAGCAGGCAATCCATATACCATACTCGTACCCCAGGGATTGCATCCGAACAGCCAGTCGAAATTGGCTTGCTCAAGTTCCGCAAATTGCTCATCTTCTGTCAAAAACCTGTACCAGTAACACTGCATCGCAAATGCTACTGTAAGATTATTGCTGCACCAGATAAAAGGAATACCACGAAGGAATGCATTTGCACTGGCCTTTGAAAATACTTTTTGAATACCCTGTCTGTAAAAACCGGCCAGGCTGTCGGTGAACGATGAGTCACCATATTGTGTCCAGGCGAGCTTGTTATGACCGAGATTGATAAAGGGATACCACTGGTAATGACTGGCTGTATCAGCACCCAACCAGGGTGTGATCTTTTCTTTGAGAGCGTATGCAAAACTTTCTGAATTAAAAAGATCTTTATTACGCCTATTATTTTTTCCAGGGAAAGTTTGGTAGTAACGACCCAATTCCGCTGCGGCCAATTCCATATCGTCTGTCCAGTTGCCTTCCGCATAAATATAGGGTGAGCGTACAGAGACAGTTTGTGCTACGCCGGGTAATCGTTTTCCAAAAGCATACGCCTCCAACGCTTTCTGCAACAATTTATCAGAAAATGCACTATCAGATTTCTTATATACCTGCGCAGCCAGTGCAAAAGCGCTTGCAAACTTTCCTGCTGTAGAGGCGGCACCCGTGGTGGCATTCATAAATTTTCCGCGCTGCTGCGGTTTGCCATTCACAAAATATACTGGCCGCTCAAAACCCTTACCATAAAAACTGTCTTCTTTAGGTAACCGCATCCCCATATGATCACGGTCATCGGCCAGTTGGTTAAACATCCACTCAGATCGCGGATTCATTTTTAATAACCAGTCAAGGCCCCACCTTGCTTCATCCAGCACATCAGAAACGCCATTCATTCCATCGAGTCCATTAGCTTGTTTCCTGTCGCCGAATGATCTTGGAAAATCCTGGTAAGCAGCTAGTAGATGCCAGGTTGCATTGGCAGAAGTGGTGGTGTATTGAAGATAATCGCTCGCATCATGCCAGCCACCGGATACATCGATATGCGTACTGTCGGGCATGGGTCCATTCAAAGTATAGCCATCATGTGTATGACAACTGTCTTTTAAAAAAGGATTGAAACCGCTGCGTTGCTGACGCATATAGCGCAGGCTGAATTCTGCGGCCCCTTTGTATACCTCCTTACTGATAGGAAACTCAGGCGATACCGTATTGCCTGCTTTCAAAACATAAAGGCCGGGTTTTGTAAAGGACGAAAAATTCAGGCGGTATGTTTCTGTAAATGGAC
>JANPIE010000108.1:0-39683 GCA_031424835.1 Chitinophagaceae bacterium | reverse complement strand
AACCTGGTTAACGCCATTACATTTTACGATAGAGTAAAAAATTTCAACATTGTTTTTACTGTCTGGGAATACCTGCCATTCTTTGTAAACTTTTTCTGCTGAAACCGGTGAAGGTTGGGCAAGTGCGCCGGTAGTTAGGATACTGAAAAGAAGTAAAAAATATAAAACAAGGGGATTCTGTTTCATGTGCAGTGAGTTTTGGTTTTTGTTTTACTGTAGTCCTATCGGGATAGGCTTGTAGCAAAACGCCTACAGGCTTGCAAATTATATGTTAATTTGATTATTAAGACAAAAAGTTGATGTAAGTGTGTAATTGGTAGATAACCTCGAATAAAAAGTAGATATAATATACTTACACCTGCTTTATCCTTAAAGGCCTGATACCCAGCGTACATCAAAGAGTCATTTTTCCCCGCATTTCCCTGTTTTTAAGAGCATAAGAGACCCGTATGCACTACAAAAATTGCTTCGTCACCTGATTGCGGTGCGTATGCTTCACATAAACAGGCTTTTTGCCCCCGATAAATCCGGCCGGTCAAAAACGTCAGTATTTTTGAAGATGCAGTACACGGATCAATTGCAAAGGCAGATAATCTTGCCATCGCTACCAAAACGGATCGTCTCATTGGTACCGTCCCAGACAGAATTACTATTTGACCTGGGATTGCGTACGGAAGTGGTGGGCATCACAAAATTCTGTGTACACCCCACTGAATGGTTTCAAACTAAGCCGCGTGTGGGTGGCACAAAATCCATCCATATCAACAAAGTTGCGGCATTGCACCCGGACCTTATCATCGCAAACAAAGAAGAAAACACCAAAGAGCAGATCAGTGCTCTTGAAAATATTGCGCCGGTATGGATTAGCGATATCCGAACTATGCGGGACGCTCTCAGGATGATCGCCTGCATCGGGGAAATTACCGGCACTGATTCAAAAGCCCGGGCCATCATTGCGCAGCTAAACACCGATCTCGGGCAACTGCCGTCGTTTCACAATATGCGAACGGCTTACCTGATCTGGAAAGATCCGTATATGTCTGTGGGACGCGACACATTTATACATGATACCATGCAGATGGCAGGCATGCACAATGTATTCGGTGATGAGGAACGTTACCCGCTGATAACTATCGAAAGTTTGCTGCTGAAGCAACCGGAACTGGTACTGCTTTCATCAGAACCATACCCTTTCCGCCAGCCACATATCAACGAGTTGAATGCCAGGCTGCCGGGTGCCAGAATATTGCTGGTGGATGGCGAAATCTTCAGCTGGTACGGCAGCCGCATGCTGCATTTACTACCCTATTTAAAGGGCCTTGTACAGCAGGTATTTAGTATGGACTGATTTTTCAGCCAAGCTCCCAGCGTTTTGTACAAAATGGCTGGCACTTAGCATCGGAAAAAGCTAACGCATGTTTGCAGCAAGTAAAGTATCTTGCCACCCACAAATCAACCTTAACCAAATAGCAAAAACACATGAAAAAATACAGGGCCGGTGTATTATTCGGCAAAGAATTGGAAGCACTGTATAATGATGCAAAAGACAACCAGTTTGCCTTACCTGCAGTGAATACCATCGGTACCAATACCATCAATGCCACACTGGAAACTGCGGCCAAAGTAAACTCACCTGTGATCATCCAGTTTTCGAACGGGGGCGCACAGTTTATTGCGGGAAAAGGAATGCCAAATGATAACCTCCAGGGAAATATTTCCGGTGGTATATCCGGTGCACTGCATATTCACAATGTTGCCAAACATTATGGCGTACCCGTGGTGTTACATACTGACCATGCCGCCAAAAAATGGTTGCCATGGGTAAGTGGTTTGATTGATGCCGGTGAACAGTTCTATAAAGAAAAGGGCCAGCCATTATTCAGTTCGCACATGCTGGATCTTTCCGAAGAACCTATCGAAGAAAACATTCACACCTCCGTTGAATTCTATAAACGCATGGAGCCATTGGGCATGAGTATAGAAATTGAACTGGGTGTTACAGGCGGCGAAGAAGATGGCGTGGACAACAGCGGCATAGAGAATGATAAATTATACACGCAACCACAGCATGTGGCTTATGCGTATACTGAACTTAGCAAAGTGGGCAAACTCTTTACTGTTGCTGCCGCATTCGGAAATGTTCATGGTGTGTATAGCCCGGGAAATGTAGAATTACGGCCCGTGATCCTGAAGAACAGCCAGGACTATATTGAAAAAGAATTGAAGACAGGCCCTAAACCTGTATACTTTGTGTTTCATGGCGGAAGCGGTTCACCGCAAAACCAGATCAGGGAAGCGATAGGTTATGGCGCCATTAAAATGAATATCGATACCGACCTCCAGTGGGCATTCTGGGAAGGAATACTCGGTTTCTATAAAAAGAACGAAGGTTTTCTCCAGGGACAACTAGGAAACCCGGAAGGCGCCGACAAGCCCAACAAGAAATTTTACGATCCCCGCGTATGGTTACGTAAAGCAGAAGAGAATTTTTCCAAACGCCTGGAAGTGGCTTTTGAAGATCTGAATTGTATCAATCGGAACGCATAATTAATAATGACTTCTATGCAAGAGCCGTCTTTTAAGTGTGACGGCTTTTGCTTTTCTTACACGACTCTGCGTAAACTCTGCTTCTCATGTTCTCTGCGGTGAAAAAACCGCTTCACCTTCGGAGGCCCCGATGATTTTAGCCCTTACCAACCGCAGAGAACATGAGAAGCAGAGGTTTCGCAGAGTCATAATGGCCTGGATAACAATTGGTAATCAACCACTTACCACTTTCATAATAATTACTATCTTCGATGCCCCAATTGCACGGTAGCTTATGAAAAAAGAACGTGAAGAAGATCTCGATGCGAACCTTACAGGTGATGAAGGACAGGCAGGTGACCAGGGTAGGTCGCGCTGGTTCAAGCGCATCAGGAAAGGCATTCTGACGTCAACGGCCGACAAGAAAGAGACCCCTGAAGGTTTATGGAACAAATGCCCCGAATGTAATTATATCTGTACCACCACGGAGTTAAAAGAGAACCTTTTCGTTTGCCCCAAATGCAATTACCATCACCGAATAGGCAGCGAAGAATATTTTGATATCCTTTACGATAACAGGGAATACACGGAACTCTTTGATAACATCCAGAGCAAGGATGCCCTTGGCTTTACCGATCTGAAATCTTACCAGAAACGCCTGGATGATATCCACGCCAAAACGGATCTGAAAGATTCCATGCGCGTGGCTGTGGGTAAGATCAATGGGGAAGGCATTGTAATCGCCTGCATGGATTTTGAATTTATAGGGGGTTCATTGGGAAGTGTGATGGGTGAAAAATTTAGTCGCGCGGTGGATTACTGTATCGAACACCGACTGCCTTACCTGGTTATCAGCAAAAGCGGCGGGGCCCGGATGATGGAGAGCGCTTTCAGTCTTATGCAGCTTGCCAAAACCAGCGGTAAGTTATCAGAATTGAGTGATGCAAAACTTCCCTATATCTCTTTACTGACTGATCCAACCTTTGGCGGTATCTCTGCCAGCTTTGGTATGCTTGGCGATCTTGATATCGCTGAACCCGGTGCCCTCATTGGTTTTGCAGGACCCAGGGTAATTAAAGAAACCATTAAAAAAGACCTGCCTGAAGGTTTCCAGCGCAGCGAGTTCCTGCTCGAGCATGGGTTCCTGGATTTTATTGTTGACAGAAAAGACCTGAAAAATAAACTGGCGCAGTTGATACTCTTGTTCCGAAGTTAAACCTCCTGGCCTGGATGGGTTTGTGTATTCGTAACTTCGTGATTCAATAACGACTAATCTGACCAGGCTCCCGGCCCGACAAAAAATTAAAGAAATTCCCTTGGCGAATGAAATGAACAACCGGCAGGCCTATTTTAATTACTACATAGAAGACAAATATGTAGCCGGTATTGTTTTGTTAGGCACCGAAGTAAAATCCATCCGGGATGGCAAGCTGAGTTTCAATGATGCTTTCTGTTTATTTGATGAGGGGGAGCTATGGGTGCGGGGGTTGTACATCGCTGAATATTCCCATGGAACGGCTAACAATCATATCGCTGTTCACGACAGGAAATTATTACTCACCAAACGCGAGTTGAGCAAATTAGAGGGTAAAATAAAAGAGAAAGGTTTCACTATTGTTCCTTTGAAAGTTTTCTTCAATGAAAAGAACCTTGCAAAAATAGAGATAGGTCTTGGTCGGGGTAAAAAAGTGCATGATAAGAGGGAGACCATAAAAAACAGGGATCTTGATAAAGAAATAAAACGTCACCTTGGCTGACGCGATTTTCTAGCCGCAGATTCGCAGATTATTTTCTTTCAAAAATCTGCAAATCTGCGGCTATATTCTCTACTCGAGGTATTTTCTTTTTTTTTCGCTTTTGCTCTCCAGTTGATCGATCACCGCTTCGGGTGCGGGATTACTTGTGATGGCTACTGCTACCTGGAATAATGCGATCAACGCGACAATAGACCCCAACAATTCTGTCCACCGGAACCAATATCCCCATAGGGAGTACACGGCACCCTTCGAAGGATCCTCTGTTTCATAGATCACTTCAGTCTTATCTCCGTCCTTCCATTCACGGAAGATATAACGTCCGTCGATTGCATAGGTTTGCAGGTTTGTCCGAAATACGGCCTTTGGGATGGAACGGTGGGAGGTGCTGTCATACATCCATTGTATTGTAGCAGGTGATCTTTCGCCATCAAAAAAATCGGGCTTCCGTGTATATAATACGTAAATACCGAAACATACAATGTACAATATGATAAGGGAGTTGCGCAAGAGGGCAAAAATACTTAAAACAATCTTTTGCCACAGATTTCACCGATTAGCACGGAAAATAATCAGTGTCAATCTGAGACATCTGTGGCAAAAAAAGACCCCACCAAATGATGAGGTCTTGCCTATTCTATGAATTAATAATCATTCCATATTTAATTCGATAGACTCCGGAAATCTACCGGCACCAGTTTGCTTACACCCGGCTCCTGCATGGTAACACCATAGATCACATCCACTGCACCCATTGTTTGCTTGTTGTGTGTGACGATTATGAACTGTGAGTTATCACTGAACTTTTTGATCATTTGTGTGAACTTACCAACGTTGGCATCATCCAATGGTGCGTCAACCTCATCAAGGATACAGAACGGTGCGGGTTTGATCAGGTAAATTGAAAACAGCAAGGCAGTTGCGGTCAATGTTTTCTCACCACCACTTAATTGCGTGATAGAAGACGGACGTTTGCCCTTCGGTTTGGCTATGATCTCAATGCCGGTCTCCGCAAGGTTTTCCGGGTTTACCAATACCATGTCAGCAGTGTCTTCTTCCGTAAACAATGCCTTAAACACTTTCTGGAAATTCTCCCGCACTTTATTAAAGGTATCCAGGAACTGCTGGTTGGCAGTGGCTTCTACTTCCTGTATGGTTTGCAGGAGGCTTTCCTTGGCCGACACCAGGTCATTTTTCTGCTCCAGTATAAATTCATACCGCTTCTTCATTTCAGTATACGCCTCTATGGCAGTTGGGTTTACCTCGCCCATGTTCTCAAGGCGCTTGCGCATTCTGTCTGAACTGGCCTGCAATTCTTCCAGTGGTGTATCGGTGGTTCGGTCCTGGTCGAGTATCTCATCAATTTCTACCTTGAACTCAACAATCAGTCTTTCCTTCATGCCTGCCAGTTGCAGCTTCAGTTCATTGAGCCTGTCTTTGATCTCCGTTACCAGGTGATCTATATTTTCTTTGCTCTTCACTTTCAAACGAAGCTCACTTTCTTTTTCCTGCAAGGCATTGCGGAGGTTATAATATGCCTGGTCCGCCTCATTCAGTTTTTTCTCTTCCTCGTCTTTCTTACGCATCATGGATAAAAGCAATTCTTCCGAACCGATCAACGATTTTTCTCCCTCTTCAATATTAGCGGATGCTTCTGCCAACTGCGTGGTATTGCTGCCGATCTGTCCATGCAGGTCCTCCAGTTGTTTTTCCTTGAACACCAGTTCCTGTTTCAGCGTGGTGATCTTACTCTGTTGCCTGGTTAACTGCAGATTTGTTTCATTGTATTGTACCGATGCAAAGTTGTAATCGTGTTCAGATGACTGGTAGTCCTGTTCCACCGTCCTGAGCTCTTCAGTAGTGGCAGCCAGTTCTTCATTGAGCCGGTGGAAGGATTCACGGGTAGCAGCAATGGCTTCATGCTCTGCCTGTAAGCGCTGTTCCAGTTCTTCCAGGCGCGCCAGGCCGTTTTGCTGGGCCACCTGCAGGTTCTCAATCCGGTTCTTAGCGGCAAAAACCTGGTTGGTAAGCTGGCTGATCTCGTTCTCTGTTTGTTTGATCGCATTCTCTTTTAACTGGTCGTTGAAAGCGATCACTTCATTGTGTTTGGCCTGGATATCTGATTTCAGCAGATTAACGATAGACTCCTGGTCTGAAATTTCTTCCGATAATTTTTCGAGGTTTTTTGCGCGGCCTATCTTCTTTCCTTCAAACAATCCCACACTCCCGCCGGTAAGTGTGTATTTTCCTTTTACATATTTGCCATGCTTTTCAAGAACCACGGCACCGTTGCTGTTGGCAATGGCTTCATCATTTTCGCCGATATAAACGTTACCCAGCAGGTATTCTGCCAATTTCCGGTATTGATCATCCACTTCTATCACATCCATTGCGCGGATCGTATCATTGGGTTGATGCGTATCCACCCGCACATCTGAAAATTTCTCCAGCATGAAGAAATTGGCCTTGCCCTTTTTGTGGGCATCCAGCAGGTTCACCGCCTGTAACCCTTCTTCGAGGTTATTCACTACGTAGTAGTTCAGGTAAGGTTCCAGCACATTCTCAACGGCCGTGCGGTATTCCTCCTTTACATAGATAATATCTGAAAGGATTGGGGCAGCATGGTTCCATTCAGGGTTCTTGTGAAGGAACTTGATACTCTCGGGATAACCTTCCATTGAGTCGATCAGGCTCTTCAGCAGATTGTATTCATTGCGCTTCGCATCCAGTTTCCTGTTCTCTTCATTAAGCTCATTGCGCAGCACCTCCAGTTGCGCCTGCGTTTCAAATATCTGTTCCTTGGTCTTCTCCTGGTGCTCCTGTAGCTGCTGGAGGTCGGTTCTCTTTGCCTCGAGCGTCGCGTCTTTTTCTTCCAGTTCTATGCCCAGTTGCTGCAACTGCGTTTCGCGGTTTTGCTTCTCTTCCGCCAGTTGCGATTGTGCGCGCTGGAGGTTAAGAATGGAAGTATCCGCCACCGCTACTTTTTTCTCCGCATCAAACTGGTTACGCTGTATCTGCTGGTAGCGGTTACGCAATGCGTCAACGCCACTTCTTTTTTCATCAAACACGCGGCGTTTATCTTCCAGGTCAAGTTTACCCGCCTCTACTTTGTCCTGTAATTCAAATGAACGCGCCTCTTCTTCACCTACCTGGATCTGGGTATATTGAATGGAATCTCCTATGGTCTTTAATTGTCCCTCTGCTTTTTCAAGAAACTCCTTTAAACCGGATTCTTTTTCCTTGAGGTAATGCAGTTTCTGTGTAGCCAGGTTTTTTTCATTTTCCTTGCTGCGCAATTCCTGCAGGTATTCATTGAATTCGTGCTGCATGCTCTGCAGCGCGCGCTCTTTTTCAATAAAGCCTACCTTCTCGTGTTCGATTGCAGCCTCCTCGGTAGCGATCTCCGCTTCGAGTTGAATTTTCTTATTGGTTTCGGCATCCTGCTGTTCATTCAGCTCCTTGTAAGTAATGTTGAAGCCTTCAAGAGCAGCTTTTGCCAACTCTACGGCCACTTCCTTGTATTCTTTTTTGATCTCGTAGAATTTCTCGGCTTTTTTGGCCTGGTTCTCGAGTGTTTTTAACTGGTTATTGATCTCGAACAAGAGGTCCTCGATACGCGCAAGGTCCTGCTCAGTGGCATCCAGTTTGTTTTTTGCTTCTTTTTTACGCGTTTTATAGATGGTGATACCCGCGGCCTGCTCCAGCATTCTTCTGCGGCTGTTCTCTTTGTCTTTGATGATATCATCCACCATACCCAGTTCAATGATGGCATAGCTATCCGTACTCACACCCGTATCGAGAAATAAGTTATGGATATCTTTTAACCTGCAGGTAACATCATTTAAACGGTATTCACTTTCCCCGTTTTTATAGAAACGGCGCGTAACCGTTACCGTATTGAATTCAGTAGGCAGTAAATTTTTGGTGTTCTCAAAAGTGAGACTTACTTCCGCGAGGCCACTCGGACTTCGTGTTTTGCTGCCGTTAAAAACCAGGGCTTCCAGGTTTTCGCTGCGCAATGCGGATATTTTCTGTTCTCCGATCACCCAGCGGATGCTGTCGATGATATTACTTTTTCCGCAACCATTGGGCCCGATAATTCCCGTAATACCCTCATCAAAACTAACCACGGTTTTATCAGCAAAACTTTTGAACCCTTTGATTTCTAATGACTTTAATCTCACAGATTTCCCTTTTTAAGTACCTGCGAACATACAGTAAAAACAGTGACATTTCTGTATTGGAAAAGTTTGCTGTGTATAATAGGTGGAGAATTCAGCGCCCTGGTAAAGCCGGCTTGGGTACATCCTTAATAACTGATTGATTTATAAGGATTTTGACACTTTTACCGGCGGTTCCGGGGCAGCCATTTTTGGGACGCCATCGGGACAGGTAACGGGGTTATATTTGTTCAGAAACCCTGCCTCTTGCCCAAGATCATTTTTACGGTTACCAACGACCTCAGCTACGACCAGCGGATGCACCGCATTGCAGGGTCATTATCCGCATCGGGATACGAGGTCTTATTAGCAGGCAGAAAACTTCCCCATTCCATAGGGCTGACGCGCCAAAGCTTCAGACAAATACGTTTGAACTGCATGTTTAACCGCGGCTTTTTCTTTTATGCAGAATACAACCTCCGTTTGTTTTTTTTTCTGCTGTTCCAAAAAGCGGACATCGTTTGTGCGATAGACCTGGATACCATACTGGCGGTTTATTTTAGTGCCGCCATCAAACAACAAAAACGGGTTTACGACGCGCACGAATTGTTTACCGAACAAATAGAGATCATTAGCCGGCCAGCTATTCACCGTTGCTGGCTGATGATAGAAAAATTTGCAGTACCCCGCTTCAAAAAGGGGTACACGGTGAACGGGCAGATAGCGGGGGAATTCAAAAAAAGATACGGGGTGGATTACGAGGTCATCAGGAACCTTCCGCGCCTGAGTGCGCTAACGGCGCCCGGGCAACCCCTCAAAAAATGTATTCTCTACCAGGGCGCAGTGAATGAGGGTCGTTGTTTTGAAACCCTGATTCCGGCCTTCAGGCAGGTAAACGCAAACCTGCTGATCTGCGGCACGGGCAATTTTTTGGAGCAGGCAAAGGAACTCAGCAGGCAGCATGCACTGGAGGAAAAGATTACTTTCATGGGCAATGTGGAGCCCGCGGAACTGGTAAAGCTTACGCCAACAGCGTATATTGGACTAACCCTTTTTGAATCCACCGGGATGAACCAGTATTATTCCCTGTCGAACCGGTTTTTTGACTACATCATGGCCGGCCTTCCGCAGCTTTGCATGAATTACCCGGAGTATGCCCGCATCAATAATCAATTTGAAGTGGCCTGTATGATAGACAATGCCGCGCCAGGCACGATTGCCGGGGCATTGAATCGTTTACTGGAAGATGATGATTTTTACGCGCATCTGAAAGCCAATTGCCTGCGGGCCCGGAATGAATTGAACTGGGAAAAAGAAGAACAGGTTTTGTTGAATTTTTATAAAAGCATTTAACTGGACAGAATTTTACATATCGTTTCTTTTACCGTGCCCTATCCGGTGGATTATGGTGGGGCCATGGACCTGTTTTATAAACTCCGTGCATTATACGAACAGGGGGTGCGGATACACCTGCACTGTTTTGACTATGGCAGGGGCCCGCAGCCTGCGCTGGAAGAATATTGTGCCAGTGTACAATACTATGAGCGGACCATGGGACATAAAAGCCTTTCCAATACCCTTCCCTATATCGTATCGAGCAGGAAAAATGAAAAATTGCTGGACGCATTGTTGCGTGATGAGCATCCCATATTGATGGAGGGTATTCATTGTACCTATCTTTTACTGGATGAACGATTTCGCAACAGGAAATGTTTTGTACGATTGCACAATGTAGAATACCAATATTACCGGGATCTGTACCGGGCAGGTTCTTCGCCGGTAAAAAAATTATACTACTGGATGGAGAGCAGGTTGCTAAAATCTTATGAAAAAAGGATCTGCAACAAAGCGGTCTTTCTTTCTGTTACGGAAAAAGACCGGGATACATATATCGCAGAATTGGGTTGTCATCAAATTGACTACCTGCCCGTTTTTATTGCCGACCGGCAAATACTTTCACCTGAGGGCATCGGGTCTTTTTGCCTGTACCACGGCGACCTTAGTATCGGGGCAAATGAAAAGGCGGTGCTCTGGTTACTCAAAAAAGTATTTCAAAAACTCGCGGTTCCATTTGTCATCGCAGGGAAAAATCCTTCTGAGAGGCTGCTAAAAATTGCCACACAGGCAAACAATACCCGTATCGTAAGTAATCCTTCTGATAAAGAAATGCAGGACCTGTTGAGCAATGCGCATATACATGTACTTCCATCGTACACGGGCACGGGCATAAAGATCAAACTCATCAATGCCCTGTACAATGGCAGGCATTGTGTAGTAAACGCGGCTACGATTGCGGGTACCGGTCTTGATGCAGCCTGTCATACAGGTACCACCGCGAATGCTTTTCGCGAGATCATCGTGCAATTGTATCACCAGCCATTCAGTACGGAAGAAGTAAAATTGAGAGAGCGGCTCTTAGGCCGCTTATTTGATAACAAACGGAATGCAGAAAAATTAATTAGCCGCATCTGGAATGAATAAAAGACAACCCCAATATTAGCGCCCACGTTTCAGTATAAAATCAGGATCCCGATTTGCGTGCAATACTGCAAAAACAACTACTGTATTGTTGACCTCGTCAATTTGGTAATGTACCTGGTAAGGAAATATATTGAGATTGGCAGTGCGAAATTTTTTGAACCGGACACCAAATATTTTAGGATTTTCCTCCAGTTGAAAAATGATTCTTCTGAGATCTAGTTTGAATCTTTGATCAAGCCCATTAACCAGCGAGCGATTATATAGGGACAGCACGCTTAACATCGTCCTTTGCTTCGCTCACCAATAAAACTTTATAGGCCATGTGACGGCCCTTCTTTGTCGTTTAATTCCTTCTCTACATCATCCCAACTTGTGAGATGTGCCTGGCCAGCATGGTATTTTTCGAGGCGTTCATTAAGCATGTTCTCATGCCATGCTGGGCTGTCATCTACGATTATCTTCTGTTTCCAGCCCCATGGCAGCAGCTACTTCCATCAACAATGGGATATTTTCGCTGGGAATGTTCAAAACTAGTTGTGGCATATCATTACTTTTTTAAACAGCAACAGCAGCGCTGTCAATCACTTTTCCACCCTCTGTTTTCAGCATCCGTGATGGGTAACGGTTAATTACGATAAAGTCATGCGTGGCCATCAATACAGTGGTACCATAATCTTTGGCGATATGCATGAGTAACTGCATGATCTCATCACTGGTTTCAGGGTCGAGGTTGCCTGTGGGTTCATCGGCCAGGATCAGTTTGGGCGAATTCAGCAGGGCGCGGGCAATGTCTACACGTTGCTGCTCACCACCACTCATCTCAAAGGGCATTTTAAATCCTTTGCTGCGCAAACCCACTTTATCCAGCACATCATTGATCTTTTCTTCCATCAGGCGGTTGTCTTTCCAGCCTGTGGCCCTGAGTACAAATTTCAGGTTCTCATGAACGTTCCTGTCTGTAAGCAACTGAAAATCCTGGAACACCACACCCAGGTTGCGACGGAGGAACGGAACTTTTTTCCAATCCATTCCACGCAGGTCGAAACCCACTACCGATGCATTACCCTCGCGCAGGGTAAGTTCACCATACAATGTTTTCAATAAACTGCTTTTACCCGTACCCGTTTTGCCAACCAGGTAAACAAACTCACCGCGGTTAACGGTGAAATTTACATTCTGCAGCACCAGGTTATCGCCCTGGTAAATATTCGCATTCTGGATGGATACAACGATATCTGACATACTGCTAAATTACAATTTCTTATTAAGACCGGGTACCGGCGTGGCTCCCCAAATCACTGTTAATATTCATACACCAAATCTCCAAATTCGCCTGATATTGTCAATTTGGGTTGAAGGGCCGCTTCTACCCTTCCTACAATACGTGCCTCTATCCCGAATGTTTCAGCGGTCGCCATCATTGCACCGGCTGCGGCAGCGGTGGTAAACAGCTCCAGGCGGTGGCCCATATTGAATACCTGGTACATTTCCCGCGCATCAGCTCCCGAATTCTGTTGTATCAGTTCAAAAACAGGCGGCACCGGGAACAGGTTATCTTTTATCACATGCAGGGGGGAAGGCAGGTATTTCATACATTTTGTTTGTCCGCCGCCGCTGCAATGGATCAGGCCATGGATATCGCCGAAATGGTTATCGATCAAAACCTTCATCAATGGCGCATAAGTACGGGTTGGCGACAACAAAAGTTTACCGATGCTGATGCTTTTACCGTCGATGATTATCTCATCTGTCATTTTATTTTTCCCGATATACACCACTTCCGGGGGCAGGGCCGACTCGAATGTCTCCGGGTAAGTATCTGCGTAGTATTTATTTAAAACATCGTGCCTGGCACTGGTGAGCCCGTTGCTTCCCAGTCCGCTGTTATATTCCGTTTCATAGGAAGCCTGTCCATAGCTGCTGAACCCCACAATCACATCACCTGCCGCGATCTTTTCATTGGTGATCAGTTTTGATTTGGGCCAGCGTGCAGTCATGGTTCCATTCACCGCTATCGTTCGCACCACATCGCCTACGTCGGCAGTTTCACCGCCCAGATAATGAATGTTTACACCAAAAGCTTTCAACTGGTTAAAGAAAGCCTGGGTGCCGTTGATCACTGCCTGCAATACATCACCATTAATCAGCAGTTTGTTCCTGTCGATAGTAGAAGAAAATAAAATATTATCGGTAACACCTACGCACAGCAGGTCATCAAGGTTCATGGCCACCGCGTCCTGCGCGATGCCCTTCCAGGCATTGATATCGCCGGTATCTTTCCAATACAGATAGGCCAGTATGCTTTTGGTACCTGCGCCATCGGCATGCATGATGTTTACCCAACCGGGATCACCGCAAAGATTATCTGCGTATATTTTGCAGAATGCATGGGGATACAATCCCTGGTCCAGTTGCTGAATGGCCGCATGTACTTCTTCTTTCTGGGCCGATACACCGCGTTGCGCGTACAAAGACATTTTGGAATTTTGAGATTGGGAAATTGGGAAATTTGAGGCAAATGTACTGATTAGATGGTAAGAGCGGCCCGGCAGCCCATAGGCGCAATTGCAAAATTTCCCAATTCCAGAATTTCCCAATTACTTTTGCCCCATGCAGGTTCATCGTGAATTGGCGGGTTCGCTGCCCGTATTTAACAAGGCGGTTGTGACTATCGGTACTTTTGATGGCGTACACCTGGGTCACAGGCAGATCATCTCGCAGTTGAAAGAAGAAGCGTTGCGGATAGGCGGAGAAACGGTCATCATTACTTTTCACCCCCATCCACGCAAAGTGGTGTCATCGGTGCCCGGCGATGTTAAGCTGCTCACTACCCTTGACGAAAAAATTGACCTGCTGGAAGCCAGTGGCGTTGACCACCTGGTGGTCATTCCCTTTGACCAGGCGTTTGCCAGCCAGACAGCAGATCAGTATGTAGAGGATTTTCTTTACCGCTATTTTAAGCCGCACAGCGTAATCATAGGCTATGACCACCGGTTTGGCAAGGGCCGCGAAGGTGATTATCATTTAATGGAAAAATACGGGGGGGCATTGGGATTTGAAGTAAAAGAGATCCCTGAACAGGTATTACATAAAGTGGTGATCAGTTCTACGCGAATACGGCGTGCATTGCTGGAAAATGATATAGACACTGCGAATGAATTTTTAGGTTACCCCTACTTTTTTACGGGAACCGTTATAGAAGGAAACAAGCTTGGCCGCACATTAGGTTATCCTACGGCCAACCTGCAGATTGGGAATGATGAAAAATTGGTACCTGGAGATGGGGTGTATGGGGTGAGCGTTAGGAGTCTGGAGTCTGGAGTAGGGAGTGATATTTTTTTAAGGGGTATGATGAATATCGGCGTGAGGCCCACAGTAGATGGCAGGCAACGTGTAATAGAAGTGAACATTTTCGATTTTGAGAAAGATATCTATGGGCAGCAACTGCAGGTGCAGATACATCATTACCTGCGTGGTGAAATAAAATTCAATGGACTGGATGAATTGAAACAACAGTTAGGCAGGGATCAGGAAGCCGCTTTGAACAAATGGTAATTTTGCCTACCCTATTTTCTTCTTAAATAATGCATCCGGATCAAAATCGATGATCTGGCGATAATTATCGAGACCCAGTATTTCTGCCAGTTTAATCAGGCTTTCAATCCGAACTTCGGTAAGCCCGTTCTCCCAGGTGGAGAGTGTGGACCTGCCTACCTGTAATTCAGAAGCTACATAGCGTTGGTCGTAATTACGCAGTTCCCGGATGAGCCGGATGTTACGCGCGATGCGTATCCTTTCTTCATTTTGACGATACATAAACATGGGTTTAACTACAATGATAACCTGTTTTGGATTCTCTGAATAGGGTGTAAACACGCTATGAGATCCAGTATTTAAACGGTAGATTTCGCCCCGTAAATAGTTGTCCGTTTGGCTAACATGCTTCCCGGTAAAAAAATAGGATCCGGCAATATTCCGGCTCAACTTTATGCATCATCCGGCCGATGGTAATGGGCTATTAAAATTCTCCTGCACCCATGCATGCTGCAAAGAAAAGGAGGCAAAAAATAAAATCTGTTTTATGAAAACGTTAGATCTGAAAAAAATGGGGCTGACTCCCCTCACCGATCTTGAGACCGCACAGATCGAAGGCGGCATAATGTCGTGGAACGAAAAGCTGGGCTATTATATAGGGCTGGCTATTGGTACGGGTCTTCGTATGACCCGCGATATTGCGCGCCGGCTTCTGGAGCAGAAAGCGGGCAGTTATTTCGTGAAATAATCCGCGAAAACCAAACAACTATTTTTTAACCAAAAATTTCAGACATGAAAAACGATGATCTCAATGCGATGGGGCTCTCGGCTATGACAGAGGCTGAAAGCGCCCGCATACAGGGCGGGTTAGGCTGGAACATTTCGAAAAAATACCATGACTACCTCACAGCGGGTATCCATGTTTTATTCGTAGTCCCTTTTACGGGGTTTTTCAAAGGCTTTTCACGGGGTATGGGCGACGGCGTTAAAGGCTAGCCCCATCTCAACACATTCATCACTACATACGATACTTAACTTCTGTTAAGTATCGTATGCTAAAACCAGACATATGATACGCAGAAAGATGTTTTTTAAAATTGCAGGATTCGCACTGCTGCTTCTTCAACTGGCTAAATACCTTCTAACGCCTTATCGTATTCCCGAATTCGAGGGCGGGGATCCGCCTTTACTGGCCTATATAGGTTATTTTATCGGCTACAATCTTTTCTTACTGATTGCCCTGGTATTCTTTAAGAAAGGATTCAGTTTTCGCCGCCAGGCCTGATTTCCCTGTACTATTACCCGATATCAATTCCTTATACAGCGATAACCAACACGCTTAGGAAACCTATGCTATCCGCATAACCTATTGAACAAACTACATTGAAAAAAAAGTACATCATACGCCAGCGGGATATCGCCGATTGCGGTGCAGCATGCCTTGCATCAGTGGCTGCGCATTATGGCTTACATATTCCTGTGCCCCGCATCCGTTTTGATGCGGGCACTGATCAGCGCGGTACCAATATGGCGGGGCTGATCGAGGCTGCCAGCCATATGAAATTTGAGGCCATCGGCGCCAAGGGTCCGGCGGAATCACTTTTGAATATTCCCTTGCCTGCCATTGCACACGTGATCATAAAAAAGCAACTCCAACATTTTGTTGTCATTTATGGAGTCAGTAAAACCCATATAACCGTAATGGATCCAGGCGAAGGAGTATTGCAAAGAAAAAAAAAGGCAGACTTTCTTAGTGAATGGACCGGGGCCCTGCTTTTACTGGCACCGACCGAAGAATTCCAAACAGGTAATAACAAAAAAACAACCACACAACGTTTCTGGCAACTGGTAAAGCCGCATAGCTCCGTTATGCTGCTCGCCTTGTTTTGTGCGATTGCGTATACACTGCTGGGCCTGGCAACACCGGTATATATTCAACGCATACTGGATGAAGTACTGATTGCAGGTAAGACCGAGGCACTTCGCAGTATGGGACTGGCCATGATCCTGCTGCTTTTACTAGAACTTGCAGCAGGCGCTGTTAAGTCGATACTTGTGTTGCGAACGGGTCAGCAAATTGACCGCAACCTGATACTGGGTTATTACAAACACCTGCTTGGGCTCCCCCAGCGTTTTTTTGATACCATGCGCGTAGGCGAGATCATCAGCCGCGTGAATGACGCGGTAAAGATCAGGATGTTCATCAACGAAGTGGGCTGCGAAATGGTGGTGAATGCGCTGGTTATATGTTTTTCCGTTGCACTGATGCTGCTCTACTATTGGAAACTGGCTTTGGTAATGCTGGCCATAGTGCCCGTATACGCGATACTGTATCGCATCACCAATAACGTAAACAAAAAATGGCAGCGCATACTGATGGAAAGCCAGGCGGGGTTAGAATCCCAACTGGTAGAGAGTGTACAATGCGCCGCTACCATCAAACAGTTTGGGCTGGAACAATATGCGAATAACAAAACACAGGATCGCTTTTCCCGGCTGCTCAGGGGTATTTATCAAAGCAGCGTTCGTTCAATTCAGCTGGGGATTTGCTCTGATATGTTCACCAGGTTTTTATCGATAACGATCATATGGGCAGGCGCCGGCTTCGTAATCGACTACAAAATGACGCCCGGGGAGTTGCTTTCTTTTTTTGTATTGGTGGGATATTTTACTGCGCCGGTATCTTTCCTCATGGACGCCAACAAACATGTACAGGATGCGCTCATTGCCGCCGACCGTTTATTTGAGATCATCGATCTGGAAACGGAGCAGGACGATTGCGGGAAGATTGAGCTTGCGCCACACATGATTGGCGATATTGTTTTTCATAATATCCGGTTCCGTTATGGCAACCGGGATCCGGTTTTTGAGGATTTGAATACTGTGATCCCCAAAGGAAAAATGACGGCGATTGTGGGAGAAACGGGCAGTGGAAAGTCTACTTTACTGGCACTGCTGCAAAACCTGTATCCCCTTACCGCAGGGAAAATTACGATTGGCAAAACCGATATACCACAGGCAACCACCGAAAGCCTCAGGAAAATCATATCAGTAGTGCCACAGCAGGTTGACCTTTTTGCAGGGACCATTATTGAAAATATTGCTATCGGTGATGAGCATCCCGATATGAACAAGATCCTATCACTGGCAAACCAACTGGGTATTGATGAATTTATTGAAACCCTGCCGGACGGATACCAAAGTATACTGCACGAGCAGGGGATTAATCTTTCGGGTGGACAAAAACAACGGCTTGCCATAGCCAGGGCGCTGTACCGTGATCCGCAAATACTGGTACTTGATGAGGCTACGTCTTCCCTTGATCCAGCCAGCGAACAAAAACTGCAGGACACCTTGCAGGCGTTCAGGAAACAGGGGCGCACCATTCTGATGATTGCTCACCGGTTGCATACCATAAAGCATTGCGATCATATACTGGTACTGGGAAACGGAAAGATCATTGAGCAGGGTAACCATGAGGAGCTATTGGTTTCGCGCGGGCGATATTTCCAGTTATGGCAGTATCATACGGGGTGTATTGAATAGCGTTTTGTGCTATTAAACAGGGAACTCCCTACTCCCTATTTTTTATGCCATGATCTTAACCGTCATTTCTTTCAAAAGACCTGCATCACCCGTTCCCACATCATGCACACCTACGCTGCGGAGATTGTATTGGTGCAGCAGCAAAAGAATTTTCTCAACGCCACTGTAATCGTATTTACGGGCAGCGCCCATATAGTCTTTTACAAAATAGGGGTTCACACCCAGTGCAGCGGCTACTGATTTCTCATCGGGATTGGGTATACTATACAGGCTGAATACTTTGCTGAAAAAATTATAGAGGGCGGGCAGTACCAACTGGATGGGGGCCGCTTTTGGATTGGCTTCAAAATACTGTATGATACGTATGGCTTTGGACAGGTCCTTTTGCGCGATAGCAGACTGGAGTTCAAATACATTGAATTCCTTACTTACCCCGATATAGTTTTCAATATCGTCTTGGGTGATACTTTTCCGGGTACCAAGGTTTACAGCCAGTTTTTCTATCTCGTTCTGCATTCTGCTTAGGTCATTACCGATATGGTCAACCAAAAGCGCCAAAGCTTTCTGATCAATGCCCAGGCCATGCGCCCTGATCATATTACCCGCCCATTCGGGTAACTGGTTGTCGTACATTTTCTTTGTGGTAAGAAGCTCGCCTTTTTGTTTCAAAACTTTGGCAAATTTGGATCGGCCGTCCACTTTTTTTTCCTTGTAACTCACCACGAATACGGTAGAAAGCAACGGGTTGTCAATATAGTTCTCCAGTTTTTCTATATCCCGCATCTGCTGCGCTTCTTTCAGCAACACCACCTGCCTTTCTGCAAACATGGGGTAACGCATACAGGCATTTACTACCGAGGCCCAGTCGGCATCCTTACCGTAAAATACAGTGAGGTTAAAACCCGCTTCCGCCTCGGTAAGAATATGATGCTCTGCATGAGTAACCACCTGGTCAATAAAATAGGGCTCGTCGCCCTCCAGCCAGTAAACGGGTTTGAACACCCCTTTTTTCCAATCTGCTATGATCTTTTCTGCCGACATGGATGCAAAGATGAAGCACGCCCAAGGAACATATCGCTTTTGGAGCTGAAAGTTGTAAACATTTTTTTTCCTTGTGTATTGCCATTTACGGCCAGGCTTGATAACACGATTATTCCAAAAATCCGGCAACCTACACAATCCATATCTTTTCCTCCTTCAATAGCTCCTTACCCATAAACCGCAAAACAATATTCGCGGTAACCACTACATCCCGCTGGCAGTAGTCAACAATGCGGGGCAGGTTATCATCTTTGTAATAAACCTCCTGCACCATACTGCCATCAATATCGGTTTTTGATGTAGGGATACCCAGTACATGCGCCAGCAGGTTAAGGGAAACATAATTCTTGTTGTCGCCAAACTTCCACCAATTCATCGTATCGAACATTTTCACTTCCCAGGGCTTTTTATCATGAAGCTGCAGGTATACGGGCAGGGGCAGCCGGTTGATCAGCAGGCGGCGGCAGATATAGGGGATGTCAAATTCCTTGATGTTATGACCCGTAAATTGAAAACCGGGGTTATACGCATGCACTTTGTTGCATAAATCAGTAAAATTACTGAGTATTTCTACCTCATCCTTTCCGTAGATACTCTTTATTCTCAGCGCCCATTCGCCTTTTTCATCAAGGTAAAAAAAGGCCGTGGAAATACAGATGATCTTTCCAAATTCAGCCAGTATACCGGCTTTGTTGGGATAAGTTTCGCCCGGATCCTGTCCGTCTGGCACGGTTTTCGATAGCTTCTCGCGAAAAAGTGACTGCCAGTCAGGATCAAGCCCAGCAAAGGATGCAGCCTGTGGAACCGTTTCAATATCCAGTAATAAAAGTTCTGCCAGCATAATATAAATTTGTTTTAGAATTATCACCCACAAAAACCACAAGTATGAGTTATCCACAAGCAACCGGTACCGGTACTACCACCCGTTACCCGCAACAAAAAGACAACCGTAAACTAATATACGGTATTCTGATTCTGGCCCTTTTAGGAACCTGGGGCTATATCATCTTCGACAAAAGCAAAAACAAGGAAACCGTTGCCGCATTGCAAACCCGCATCACCAATGTTGACAGCGCACGCAATGCCATCCAGCAGGAATTCATGATTGTTTCGGCCAAAGCAGATTCCTTAACACAGAATAACCTCACCTTGCAGGGTGACCTGGCCGATAAAAGCGCTTCTATCCAGAAACTTAAAAGCAATATTACCAGCATACTGCGCAAGAAGAATGCAAGTGAGAGTGAGCTGGCCCAGGCAAAGCAAATGATTGGTGAACTCAACGGCAAAGTAGATGGTCTGCTTGCTGAAGTGGACAAGCTGAAAGGCGAGAATCAGGTACTGACTTCTACCAACCAGCAACTGACCACTGAAAAAACCCAACTGACAGCAGAAAAACAGAGCCTCGAAGAAAATCTTACCAGCACCAAAACTGAGAAGAAAGCACTGGAAGAAAAAGTGGATGTAGCTTCTACACTTCATGCATCCAACATCGGTATCGCTGCCCTTAATGTAAAAGGCAGTGGCAAGGAAAAAGAAACCAGCACCGCCAAAAGGGCCGACCTGATGCGCATTTCTTTCCTGCTCGATGAAAACCGCGTAACACCCAGCGGTACCAAAGATATTTACGTAATCGTTACTGCGCCAGATGGCAAAGTGATCAGCGAGGGCGGCACTTTTAACGCACGTGAAGAAGGTCCGCGCCCATTCACCAGCAAAGTATCCGTAAATTATGAGCAGGGCAAGAACATCCCTGTGAACTTCGACTGGAGGCAGTCAGAAAAATACCTTGAGGGAGATTACAAAATAGAGATCTATAACAACGGCTTTAAGATAGGCCAGGGGGTTAAGACATTGAAGAAAGGCGGATTGTTCAGTTAGTATCTGCCACCAAATTAAAAGCAGTCTTAGTGATAAGGCTGCTTTTTTTATTACCGGTGGCCTGTTACCGGCTCTGGGTACCCTACATACCCCCGTTGTGTCTGTTTCCGGGAACCGACAAGGGGCAACTGTTCATGCCTCAAATAATCGTTATTTTAGCTACATGATGCCGCAATGGTTTAACTGGAGGGTCATACTTATCTTCATCGCTATCGTTTTGGTAAGTGGCACCATCTTCTATTCGCAGTATGTGGCGGGTAAGATATCACGTGAAGAACGCAAGAATGTGGAAGCATGGGTGGAGGCCCAACGCACCATACTCAATTCATCTGACAGCGCCAGCATAAACCTCGCAACCAAGATCTCGACCGAGAATAATGAAATTCCCATTATTGAGACCAATGAGAAAGATAGTATTACAGGTAATTTTCTCAATCTCGATACGGTGAGGGCAGTCACGGATAAAGATTACCTCCCGAAAAAACTGGCAGAATTTAAAAGGTATAACCACCGGCCCATAACCGTAGTGCTGAAAGAAAATCCGTATACGGCCAACCGCTATTATTATGGTGAAAGTGCCCTTTTGAAGGAAGTAAAACTTTACCCGATCGTGCAACTGGTTATCGTGGCCCTGTTTATTGCCATCGCCATTACGGCACTGCAAACTTCCTACCGCAGCGCTCAGAACCAGCTCTGGGCCTCTATGGCAAAAGAAACCGCCCACCAGCTCGGCACCCCCGTATCCAGTTTACAGGGTTGGCTTGAGATTCTGAAAGAACAGGAATCCAACAGCGAAATCGTTCCTGAAATAGCCAAAGATGTGAATCGTTTATTGCTGATAACAGACAGGTTTGGTAAAATCGGGAGTGAACCGCACCTGGAATTAAGAAAACCCGTAGAACAGATCCATTACATGCTGGACTACATGAAAAAAAGAACAGGTGGCCATGTGAATTTTGTCTTTGACGATTCAGGCATACGCGATGTTTTCACTATGCTCTCGCCCCCACTCTTCGACTGGGTGCTGGAGAACCTGATAAAAAATGCACTCGACGCCATAGAAGGAAACGGACGGATCAGTATTACCACAGAATTGAATGAGCAATACCTGCTGATAGATGTGGCAGATACCGGTAAAGGCATTTCAAAAAATCATGTGAAAGATGTTTTCAAACCCGGCTTTACCACAAAGAAACGGGGATGGGGACTGGGTCTCTCGCTCAGTAAGCGGATAATTGAGCAGTATCACAAAGGAAAACTCTTTGTAAAATGGAGTGAGCCGGGCAAAGGAAGCACCTTCCGGATTATTCTCCCTCTTCAGAGATCGCAACAGGCTGTGTAGCCCCCAATCCAAAACAACTCATGGCCGCAAACCACTGGTGTAATGATTGGGTAGTGGTTGTTTCTACATACAGGTTGGCTTCACTGCAAAGACTGAGAAACTCAGTTTCCACTTCCGCCATCTCTGCACGGTCAGGTGAGCCTCCAATGCGACGGATACAACTATGCATCCTCGATAATTTTTCGTCCGACAAATGATCAAATGCATGCTGCTGCATCAACTGTCCGGCGGCATTCACCAATAACTGGTACGATGTCGTTTTCATATATTTCCGTTTTATGTGAGCAATTACGTTTATAGACAACAAAAACATGCCAGATGTCTATTAGCAAATTGTTACCGGCCCCAGGCGGTGGATAACATGGGGATACGCAACGTAAAAAACACTCGCCACACAGGAATTTATTTTTCTGGTGAAAAGGCAGCCGGCCTTCCTAACGGGGAATTTAAAAAACCGTTCGCAGCCGGTCTTCCCCGATTTACTGTATTTTAGTCTGCCCATCCCCTTTGGTTTGATTATGCCCAATGTATTTGCAAAAAACAAGCAATTGATCATCTACGGCTGCTCGCTGGCTGTTCTTCTATTTTTATTGAAATGGCTGGAACTCCGGTTCCTGATTATTGATCATGCTTTCGAAGTTTACATCGGGGCCATCGCAGTAGTATTTACGGTTTTAGGCATCTGGCTCGCCATTAAGCTTATGAAGCCCAAAACAGTGGTCATAGAAAAGGAAGTGTATGTTTCAAACCCCGATTTTACGCTGAATGAACCCGAACTGGATAAACTCGGCATCAGCCGCCGGGAACTGGAAGTGCTGCAGTTGATGTCGGAGGGTTTGAGCAACCAGGAAATTGCGGCGCAACTGTTTGTTTCACTCAACACTGTCAAAACACATTCCTCGCGTTTATTTGAAAAACTGGAAGTACGCAGGCGCACTCAAGCCATTGAAAAAGCAAAAAGACTGGGACTTATCGCCTGATAGCTTCATACTTTGGAGTGAAAAAACAAATAATTGCCTAAAATCATCCTAAAGTATGAAGGCAATGCAGGCCAGGAGGCACATCTTGCACCAACAAACCAAAACCAGGACAAATGAAAAAAATCGTAATTACCTGCGGCCTCATAGCGGGATTCATCAGTATCGTATGGGTGATTACCAGCATGGTACTCAAAATGAAAAACAATGATTTTGACAATGGCATGATCTGGGGCTATGCCGGGATGATCCTTGCTTTTTCACTCATTTTTGTGGGTATTAAAAAATACCGGGATAGCCAGGATGGTGTGATAAGTTTTGGAAAGGCGTTCCGGATCGGGCTGTTTATTACACTGATCGCATCCACCATTTATGTGATCGTATGGCTGATTGACCTCTATTTCTTTATGCCTGATTTTGCAGACAGGTACGCAGCCTATAACATCGACAAAATGAAAACCGCCGGAGCCTCGCAGGCCGCCATTGATGCACAGGTGTCCGAGATGAACACTTTCAAAGAAATGTATAAGAACCCGGTCTGGGTGGTATTGTTTACCTACCTTGAGATTGTTCCGGTGGGCCTGTTACTGTCACTGATTGCTGCGCTGACACTAAAGCGCAAAACCCCTACGGCAGCTATGCAGATGCAGTAAAGTATTGGTGGAAGCGGTACCTCCCTGATAAACAGGCGCTTACTAAGTTGACAGGCACCATAGATGTCTACAATCACGTGTATGGTCCTGTCAACTTACCCGTTGACTGACGGATTTTAAGAATTCTGCCGCTTAAATGATCCGCCGCTGTTGACATTGATATCGCGGATGAGCCCTTCACCTTTGTAGCGAATATAACCGCCACTGTTGGCTTTGGCGGAGATCTCTTTGTCTACGGTTACCTGTATACCCGCACCACTGCTGGCTTCTGCCAAACAGTTGTTCACTTTAAGCGCATAACCATGAAATTGTGCGCCGCTGTTACCATCCACATCGAGCGATCCCACGGTGCCTGATAATGTAATGCTACCCCCGCTGTTAAGCCTTGCCGATAATTTTTCGAGAGAGATGTCGCTGCCATTTATGGAACCGCCACTGGATGCCTTAAGCTCTTCCAGCTTTGTATAGGAAACATACACTTTGATGTGCCAGTTTTTCCACTGCCTCCACAATTTCCAGTCATCGGTGCGGGATATCTTCAATACGCCATTCTGTACAACCGTTCTTACCTCATCCAGGTAATCTTTGTTACCGGCACTAACAGCCAGTTCCTCTTTATCGCCTTTACTGATGATTACTTCAATTCCCGAAGATGTCTCGATAGCGTGAAATGAGTTAACCGTTCTTTTCTGCACATTGTCATCATAAATAACTTTTTGTGCATGCGCGGCCGTGAGAGAAAAAAACACCAATAGCAATAGGGTTCCTATACGTTTCATAACATGATTTTGGGGTGGAACGGCCAGGCGGCCAAAAGGTTACAAAAAAAAACAGGATTTTACGCAACGCCCGGTATACTCGCTGTGTCAATGGGTTAGAAACATTCAATATGAAAACAACCCTACGTTATGGTATGTGCATGCTCATTGCAGCTGCCATTAATTTCCTGGCCGGATGTGCCAAAGAGGAGCTGGCAACTGATAAAACCATCACACTGGCCTATGCCCAAACCCAATGCGCGGATCCCTGGGGCTATGGAACTGATGATGTGGTAATCAGTAAACTCCGGCAGTATATTGACTCCGCAGGACTATCCGGCCCGCTATTGTCCATCAGCATTAAACAGGTTAACGATATGGCAGTTTGCCTGGCCTGCACCTGCCCTACGGGTAAAGTGTTTTTTGTAAGCGTGCTGGCATCCGACGAATTGAAACAGAAATTCCTCAAAGCGGGTTTTACTGAGAACCCACGGTGATGCATAAATGGGTGGGCGGATTTTGTCTCAACGGCATATCCGCCCACTATTTCAGTACCACCGCACCCAATGCGGGCAGGTGTACATACAGCTTATAGCATTTAGAGGGCTTGTCAACCAGCTCGGCATGGATGGAAGGGTTGAATACATCCCCGGTGCCCCAAAAATCTTTGCTGTCGCTGTTGAATGCCTCACTCCATTTATTTTTACCATGAACATATACTTCCCAATTGTTTCGAACCATGGGAGTTAGGTTCAATATGACCAGCATATTGTCTTTTTCTTTTTTACCCTTACGCATGTATACGATCACGGATTCACTGCGGTGATTGAGATCGATCCATTCAAACCCTCCGGATTCAAATTGTTTTTCATAGAGTGCGGGTTCGGACCTGTAAAGTTCATTCAATTTCTGAACACAGTATTTCATGCCTGCATGTGGTGCAAACGCCAACAAGTTCCATTGCAGTTCGGATTTATAGTTCCATTCGGCGGTAGCGCCAAATTCATTGCCCATGAATAAGAGTTTGGCCCCGGGATGCGTGAACATATACGTATACAGCATACGGAGGTTCGCAAATTTCTGCCATTCATCACCCGGCATTTTATAAAGCATAGGACTCTTGCCATGCACCACTTCATCATGGCTGAGGGGCAGCATAAAATTCTCGTCGTAGAAATACATCATGCTGAAGGAGAACTTATCCTGGTGGAACTGTCGGAACAATGGGTCCATTTTGAAGAAATCAAGCGTATCATGCATCCACCCCATCATCCATTTCATACCAAACCCCAATCCGCCCTGGAAGGTAGGCTTGCTAATCTGTGGCCAGTCAGTGGCTTCCTCTGCTATGGTTTGTATATCGGGAAAGTCACGGTAGAGTGTTTCATTCAGATCTTTGATAAAGGCAATGGCTTCCAGGTTGCCGTTACCACCATATTCGTTCGGCTCCCATTGTCCACTGGTGCGGCTGTAGTCGAGCCGCAACATAGAGCTCACTGCATCCACCCGCAAACCATCTGTATGAAAACGGTCGCACCAGAACCGCGCGCTGCTGATCAGAAATGATTTTACTTCCCCGCGCTTATAATTGAATATATAGGAGTTCCAGTCGGGATGATAGCCTTTTCGCATATCCGCATATTCATAGGTATGTGTACCATCAAACATGAACAACCCATGCGCGTCATAAGGAAAATGAGAGGGTACCCAATCCAGAATCACGCCAATCCCCGCCTGGTGAAACGCATCTACCATGGCCGCGTATTCCTGTGGCGAACCAAAACGCGACGTGGGCGCAAAATAGCCAGTACCCTGGTAGCCCCAGCTTCCATCAAAGGGATGTTCCATAACGGGCATCAGTTCCACATGGGTAAAGCCCATTTCCTTCACATAAGGAACCAGGCGCTCGGTAATCTGTGCATAGGTATTGTATACTTCTTCGTCATTTTTATCCGGGCGCATCCAGCTTGCTAGGTGTACTTCATAAACAGAATAAGGCGAAGAAAGCGCATTGTGTTTTTTGCGGGTCTTCATCCATTCTGCATCCTTCCATTCATAATCTGTTTGCCAGGTGATAGAAGCGGTAAAGGGCCGCTTTTCCCAAAAATGGGCGAAAGGGTCGCCCTTGTCAAGTTTAATTCCTTTGAACCCATGAATATGGTACTTATAGGCTTCCCCTGCTAACACCCCGGGTATAAAACCTTCCCAGATACCGGAATTATCGGTGCGCACCCGCAAAGGATGGGATTCCTTATTCCAGTCGTTGAAATAACCTACTACGGACACAAATGTGGCATTGGGGGCCCAAACGGCAAAATAGGTACCGTCGGTTTCAAGGATGTTTAGCTGCTGGTTTCCAAAAAAATGATAGAGTCTGTAATGGGTGCCCTGCTGGAAATTGCGCACATCTTCATCCGAAAAAAGGGAGTAATTCCATACAGCTTGCCGCTTATCTACAAAATGAATGTCTTCATATTTTTCTACCATTTGCTTTCCAACCTTTGGTGTACTCTTACCTCCTGATGTTGACTTTTGGGACAAACTCATAAACGAGTGATTATCAAATGATAAATTTTCTTAACATTATGTTTACAACTAAAACTTTAGTTTTAAGCAATGTTTGTGGATTTTGCATCCTGAATGCATCAAAGAAACGTTAACCAACTAACAAAATGAGAAAACCATCTATTGCATTGTTTTGTTGCTTTTTTGTTATCTCCTCCGCCTTTGCGCAACAGAGCTCCCTTAAAGGTACAATTACCGATACCCTCAACAAACAAAATCTTCATAACGCCGTGATCTCTGTGCTGCGGGTGAAAGATTCGGTGCTTGTAAAATATACCCGCACCGATGCCCGCGGAAATTTTGACGTTAAGAATGTGCCCGCGGGTAACTTCATCTTAATGGTCTCCTATCCTACCTATGCTGATTATGTTGATAAAATAACCGTAGAAGCAGGCAAGGATATGAACCTGGGGGCCCTTCCGCTGATCACCAAAGCCAAACTGCTGGAAGAAGTCATTGTGAAGCAACGCATCTCCGCCATACGCGTTAAAGGCGATACTACGGAATACCGCGCCGATAGTTTTCATGTGGGGCCCAATGCAGACGTACAGGAATTGCTGAGAAAGATGCCGGGTATTCAGGTAAACAGCAAAGGTGAGATTACCGCCCAGGGTGAAAAGGTGCAGAAAGTACTCGTTGATGGCGAAGAGTTTTTCAGTGACGATCCGGCTGTAGTAACCAAGAACCTGCGGGCTGATGCCGTTGACAAAGTGCAGGCATTCGACAAAAAAAGTGACCAGGCCGCATTTACGGGCATCGATGATGGCCAGAAGATAAAGACATTGAACATCCAGCTCAAAGAAGATAAAAAGAAAGGCTACTTCGGTAAAGTGGAAGCAGGCACCGATTTTGACAGGTACCGTTTTGGCAAAGTACTGGCCAATGCGTTCAAAGGAAAACGCAAGATCTCCGGTTATCTTACTTCAGACAATACCAAATTTGAATCATTGAACTGGGATGAGAACAGGAATTATGCCGGTGACGCCAATACAACTACCACTATTGGCGATGATGGCGGTATCAGCATTTTTTCATCGGGTGATGAATTCAGTTGGGGACGTGGCTATCCTACCTCAACCACAGGTGGATTGCATTTCAGCAATAAATGGAACAAGGATAAGCACAACAGCAACAATACTTACCAGTACAACGACCTGAATGTAACAGGCATTACCACAACTGCCACACAAAACCTGTTACCGGGTTTTACGCAGAAAAGTTTTACCTCTCAGGACCAGGCGAGCGACAGGAGAAGGCACAAATTCACCAGTGTATATGAATGGCAGATCGATTCCTCCAGTTCACTAAAACTAACCGTGCGCGCAGCCAACGTAAAGAGTTTAAGCAAGTCCATTTACCTCGGTAAAGTAACAGATGAAAATAATGTGATGATCAACCAGAGTGACCGGAATACCACCACCAACGATGAAAACAATACGCTGAACAGTAATGTATTCTGGCGAAAAAAATTCAAGAAAACCGGGCGAACCATTTCGATCAACACCGACCTGAACTTTGGCGACAGAACGGAAAACACCATGCTTTTCTCAACCAATGATTTCTATGATAAGGGGCTTTTTCTTAGGCAGGAAAAAGTGGACCAGCTAAAACTTCGCAAAGCAGTAACCTCAACGGTAAATACCCTGGCAACCTATACAGAGCCGCTTTGGAAGAATACGTTTCTTGTGCTGAACTACCGTTTAAATCTAAACAGGAACGATGCCGAGATCAGTACCCTGGAAAAAAATACTTCAGGTAAGTACGAAACGATGATAGATACGCTAAGCAATCATTTCATTTTTAATACCACCAGCCACCTGGGTAGTGCCAACCTTCGTTACAACGTAAAGAAAGTAAACTTCTCCATCGGTGCAGGTGCGGGTCCCTCCATATACCGCTTAAATGATCTTGAAAAAAATACCGACCGGAAAGTGATTTTCAACAACTTTATACCTGCGGTATCGGTTAACTATACACCCAAAACACAACGGCGGGTTACATTCAACTATAACGGTAATACCCGTAACCCCTCACTGGCGCAGATTCAACCCCTGATAGACAATATAGATCCCCTGAACATTACCATTGGAAACGCTGCGCTGAGACAGGCATTTACGCACAACTTCAATGTAAGGGCTTCGGACTATAAAGTGCTGAAGAGCCGGAATATGTCAATCAATTTTAATTATACGGCTACCGACAATGCAATCTCCAATGCAAGCCGCACGGATAGTTTGGGAAGAAGGGTAAACCAGGCCATTAACGTAAACGGCAACTACAGCTTCAGCGCTTCGGCGGGGTATGGATTTGATATTGTTCCTTCGCTGAATTTCAACGTAAACATTGGTCCGAGAAAAAGCCGCAATGTAAACGTGGTAAATGGACAGGAGAATATTACCGACAACTCAGGTACGTCAATAGGCGTATACTCAGGGTACTGGGCGGATAAATGGATCAACTTCTGGATGAACTTTAATGCCAACTATACAAATTCAGTTTCTTCTATCCGCCCCAATGCGGCAAACAAGTTCTGGACCTATAACACGTATTCGAATGTGCAGTTAAAATTCAAAAAAGCGAAATTCTTTATCGATATGCAGCTTGAAGCGAATATCTACCAGAAGACCGCGGCCTTTGCCAATCAGCAGGATGTGTATGTGTTCAGTCCTACCATACGCAAAGTATTTACCAAAACAGATGCCTGGGAGGCCAAACTATATGTAAACGATATGTTCAACCAGAACCAGGGCATTAACCGTAACGCAAACAGCAACTATATTTCTGAGACCATCAACCAGACCATACAGCGTTATGTGATGTTCTCGCTGGTGTATAATTTCACAAAAAATGGCAAACCTACCAATGCAGGTTTTTAATATGAAAAAGATACTACTGATCGCTCTATGCGGCATTGCCTTAACGGCCTCATCACAAACCCAGTTCATAACCAAAGGCCGGGTGGAGTATGAGAAAAAACTAAACCAGCACAAAGGCATTGAAGAGCAGGCTGAAAACAATGTTTGGATGCAGAGCATGCTGAAAGCCTATCCTCGGTTTATCAACGACACTTATGAACTGCGTTTTGACGAAAACAGATCGGCATACAAACTGGCCAAAGAAAACCCTGAGAACAGGTACCTGATGTGGGGAACCAAACCCACAGAGACCGATGGTGTAATACAGGACCTTCAGAATAAAACTGTATCGACGCAGCGCGATGTATTTGAAAACACCTATATCATCAAAGACAGCCTGCGTAACCTTGACTGGCGTATAACAGATGAAACCCGCGAGATAGCAGGCTTTGAGTGCAGGAAAGCAGTAACCAAAATTTGTGATTCCGTTTATGTAGTTGCTTTTTATACCGACCAGATAGCGGTAAGCAGCGGGCCCGAAAGCTTTGGCGGACTTCCGGGGCTGATTCTCGGTCTTGCCATACCCCGATTATACACTACCTGGTTTGCCACCAAACTGGAACTGGTGGATCCCACGCCTGCACAACTCAATCCTGTTCAAAAAGGAAAGAAAGTAAACTGGAATCAATTGTATACCGAGCTTTCAAAAGGTTTGAGCAAATGGGGCAAAGAAGCAGAAAAAAGACTCTGGATCGTATCCCTGTAGCATGGGTTTCTACTATAGTCATAAAAAAAATGATCCGCCTTTTGTCGGATCATTTTTTATTCCGGACCGATGTAAACAAAGGTTAGCTTTCCTTGGTAACTCTTACAGCCATAAGGCCTTTTTTACCGTTCTCTACTTCAAAAGAAACTTTATCTTTTTCCTGGATGGGTTGTGACAATCCACTTGCATGAACAAAAAGATCTGATGAGCCATCATCTGGGGTAATAAAACCAAAACCTTTGGCTTCATTAAAAAATTTGACTGTACCTGTAGGCATATGCTTTGATTTTTATTTAATTAGTTCCAATATACTCATTTTTTTTGCAGGCACTGTAAATCCGTTGAGAACCGTGGCGCCGGAAGAAATGTCTTTCCCCTTGCTATAGCCCGCTGTACGCTCCCTGAATTTTTCAAAATCAATGCTGCGATCCTTCTCGCCCGTATTCATGATACACATGATGGTTTGCCCCGCATCATAGCGGAAATAGACGTAAAGACCATTGTCTGGCAGGTATTGCATGAGCTTTCCCCTGGTGAGGGCACTGCTTCCCTTCCTGAAATTGGCCAGGGATCGAACATAGTCCTGCATGTCTTTCTCTGCCGCAGTAAGGCCCTCGCCCGTAAATGCATTTTTTTTATCACCCTTCCATCCCCCGGGAAAATCCAGTCGCACCCATCCATCCGGGTTCGCCTCGCCTTTCATTAATACCTCGGTTCCATAATACAGTTGCGGAATACCCCTGCAGGTAAACAACCACCCAATACCCATTTTCGCTTTGTCAATATCTTCTTTTACCGTTGTAAAAAAACGCGTCATATCATGGTTATCAAGAAAGATCACGTTGCGTGTGGGATCTTTATAAACAAAGTCGTTACTCAAAGTAGTGTACAATTTACTCACGCCGTCTGTCCAGCCAAATGCCTGGTTAAGTGCGGGCTGGATACCGTATAACAGCAGTTGAAAATCAACGGCACCCTGCAGATTGCTTTTAAAAGGAATGTCCAGGTTGTTCTCTACAAAATATGCCTGGTTAACCACACCATGCACCCAGTTTTCACCAAAGTAAGTAAGCTTAGGAAACTCATCCAGCAATGCTTTGTTACACCGGTTCATGAATGTGAGGTCATTATACAAATAGGTATCGATGCGCCATCCGTCTATGCCAAACTCTTCAACGCTCCACAAGGCATGCTGTATCAGAAAGTTTGCCACATAGGGATTGGAATGATTGAGATCGGGCATCTCTGTTGTGAACCACCCGTCGGCCGTGATCTTTGCATCCTGCCGGGCTCCGTATGGATCGAATAAGGGCTGGTCCTTATAACTTGTCTGGGTAAAAGTTGGCCATTGGTGAAACCAGTCGCGGGTGGGCTGGTCCTGGAATGTAAAATGATATCGGCCCACATGGTTGTATACCGCATCCTGTATCAGTTTCATGCCCCTTGCATGTAAAGCGTCTGTAAGCTTTTTATATTGCGTTGCTCCGCCAAACCTTGGTTCTACCGCATAGTGATCCGTAAAGGCGTAACCATGTTCTGTACGGTTGGGCATATCATTACTGATCACCGGTGTCATCCACAAAGTAGTAACCCCCATTTGCTGCAGATAATCGAGGTGATTAATTACGCCCTGCAGGTCGCCACCGTGCCGGTGAAAAATGGAATCGCGGTTCAGAGATTGATCACGCAGTCCGGCAACACGGTCATTGGTTTCATCACCATTGCTGAAACGATCCGGCATAAGGAAATAAATAAAATCGGCTGCATTCACTCCCTGCGCATATTGGGAGCCATTGCCCGCCCTTCGGGCCTTAATCGGCCATGGCACCCGGGTTTGTGAATTTCCACTGCCAAACGAGATGTTCAGCACACCGGGTCTAGCATTGGCTGCAATGCTCAGGTCGATCACCTGGTAGTGCTCATTCTCGAGGGGTGTAACTTTCAACACCTTCACACCCGGATAGTTCAGTTGCACCTTTTCACGGTTGAACCCCCCTCGCTTGCTATGCACCAGCAACTGCACTTTGTTCCATTTCATTCCGGTGTACCAGTTGGAGGGATAAATATTGATCTCCTGTGCGGTAAGACCGCCCAATAGAAACAAAAGAAAAATAAAACTTATTGATTTTTTCATGGCTTGCATTGATTATTGGTCATCATCTTTCACCCATAAGGTGAGTAGTCCTGCAACAATCATCGAAGCGCCTCCCAGAACGATGGTGCTAAGTGTGTTGGCATTAAACAATTTCATGGTACAGAAACCGAGAATCGTGGCTGCTACTATCTGGGGTATCACAATAAAGAAATTAAATACGCCCATATAATAGCCCATTTTATTTGCGGGCAACGCCCCTGATAGTATCGCATAAGGCATGGACAGTATGCTGGCCCAGGCAATACCCACCAATGCCATGGACACGATAATCCATTTGGGATCTGCAAACCAACTGATGCTTAACAACCCGATACCCCCGATGACAAGGCAGATCAGGTGGGTTATCCTCCGGTTGGTGCGGTAGGCAATTAGGGGAATGATAAAAGCAAATACCGCGGCCATACCATTTCGCACGCTGCTGCACACACTTAACCAGTCTGCGCCGTCATTGTATTGCTGTTTCACACGGTTCAGTTCATTTTTCTCTGCGGGTGAGAATACGGCATTGGCGCTGTCCGCAAAATGATTGGCCAGGTTGATGGAAATCGTTACAGGATTCTGGGCCGCCCGGTATTCATTGATCTCATTGATATCAGCCTGCAATGAGCCGTATAATTTTTTGGTCTTTGAATCAAGCGATGGATTGGCAAGCGAAGATTGAATGGAGGTTTGCATTTTAGATACCATACCCTTCTCAACCTTCATATTGTATTTGTTACTGGTTACGGCATTGGTACTGTAGATCCACATAGCAAACAAGGCGAACCAGGTAAAGAATTGCACGATGGCGAGTTGTGCCATGGTTTTTGGCATTTTAAGTATACCGCCAAAAGTTTCGCGCACCCCCTGCCAGAAACCGGCCTGCCTTACTTCTTTCTTAAATTCTTCAATATTCTCCGGAGGAAACTCCTTAGTGGTAAAAACAGTGTACATCACTGCCGATAAAAAAGCAAAAGCGCCTGCATAAAAACTCCATTTTACCGAGTCGGGAATTTTACCGCTTTCTGCGGTATTACTCAGGTGAAACCAGTTGGTAAATATCCAGGGCAACAGGGCCGCGATCACCGAACCGATACCGATAAAAAAACTCTGCATGGCGAAGCCCGTGGTACGCTGCTTAGGCGGAAGTTTATCACCCACGAACGCACGGAAAGGCTCCATGGAAATATTTATGGAAGCGTCCATGATCCATAACATACCGCCCGCAATCCATAAGGCGGAGGAGTTTGGCATTACGATCAGTGCCATCGTTGCCAGTATAGCGCCTATGAAAAAATACGGACGCCGCCTTCCCCAGTAAGGGTGCCAGGTTCTGTCGCTCAGGTAGCCAATAATGGGTTGAACAATCAATCCGGTAATGGGAGCCGCTATCCATAGCAATGGTATCTCATCCTTATTGGCGCCCAGCGTTTCAAATATCCTGCTCACATTGGAGTTCTGCAGTTCAAATCCAAACTGGATCCCCAGAAAACCAAAACTCATGTTCCATATCTCCCAGAAACGTAATTTTTTTTGCGGACCGGAATTTTTTTCTGCGGGTGCAGGGGTGGAAAGGGACATAAAAAGGTTTTATGGGGGTTAGCAGTTAGGGGTTAGCCATTAGCCAATACCTGTTAACGATGGCGGCGTTGCCATGGGGAACGAAAGTTGCCGCCAAACTTTGAACGCAGTCTTCGGAATGCCACGGTAAACATACTGCTAACCGCTAACTCCTAAATGCTAACGGCTTCTTAAATAACAAACCCATCCGGCAATACCGCCGTCTTCTTCACTACCACAATTCCATCCTTCACTGTGTACAATGCATGGTCAGTGTTGGCGAGGTGTTTACCGCCATTGATGCGTACATCGTTACCGATTCGGCAGTTCTTATCTATGATGGCATCTTTGATATAACAACGTTCACCAATACCTATCTTAGGTATGCCCTTTTGCAGGTCGCTGTCCATTTCTTCAATGGTTTCATAGTAGTCGTTACCCATGATATAGGTATTGACAACCGTAGTACCATGCCCGATCCGGGCACGTATGCCTACCACACTTTGTTCAATCCGGCTGGCATGGATAATGGATCCTTCCGCAATAATGGTTCTTTCAAGCGTGGTGCCGCTGATCTTTGCGGGTGGCAGCATCCTTGCGCGGCTATATACCGTTTTAGAATTGTCAAAAAGATTGAAGGGAGGAATCTCCTGCGTAAGCGCCAGGTTGGCTTCATAGAAAGAATAGATATTTCCTATATCGGTCCAGTAACCGTCATACTGGAAGCTGGCCACTTTATAATGTGCAATGGAATCGGGTATAATCTCCTTACCAAAATCTGTTGCCTGCGGATGCGCTGTATTCAAAAGGTCATATAATACCTGCTTGCTGAAAATATAGATACCCATGGATGCCAGGTAATGTTTACCCATACGCTGCATATCCTCGCCGGTATCACTCACCCAGTCTGGCAGCAAATCTTTTTTTGGTTTCTCAATAAAGGAACTGATCAGGTTATGTTCATCTGTTTTGAGTATCCCGAACTCAGGGGCATCGCGCGCATCAACAGGTATGGTAGCGATGGAAATATCGGCACCTTTGGAACGATGTGTTTCAAACATCTCCATAAAATCCATCTGGTATAGCTGATCGCCGCTTAAAATGAGTATGTATTCAAACTCCAGGTTGGAAATATGCCGCAAAGACTGGCGCACCGCATCGGCCGTACCCTGGAACCAGCCCGGATTATCCGGCGTTTGCTCAGCCGCGAGTATATCCACAAATCCCGTACTGAATGCACTGAAGTGGTAAGTGTTTTTGATATGCTTGTTCAATGACGCAGAGTTGAACTGCGTAAGTACAAACATCCGGTTGATATTGCTGTTGATACAGTTGCTGATCGGTATATCCACCAACCGGTATTTACCGGCAATAGGTACAGCAGGTTTGGAGCGGCTGTTGGTTAACGGATACAGGCGGCTACCCGCACCACCCCCAAGAATTACGGCAACAACAGAATTTGAAATACTAAGCATATGGCTGGATTAAATGAAATATACTGATCGTTATAAACAAATGAAATACTCCCCCTAACTCCAAACTCTCAACTCCAGACTCCCCACTCCTCACCCCCTCACCCCCTCATACACCTCTATATACTGCTCCACCGTACTCTCCCAGCTATGGTCAATCTGCATCATGTGCCTCCGCATTTTTTCCATATGCTTTGCATCCTGGTAAACCGAAATTCCGCGTCCGATAGAATATTCCACGTCGGAAACAGTTGCGTAGTTAAATCGGATGCCAAATCCATCGGTCTCTCCCATATCCACTACCGTATCCTGCAGTCCACCGGTACTTCTCACCACCGGCACGGTTCCATAACGCATCGCATACATCTGGTTAAGACCGCAGGGTTCAACGCGGCTTGGCATCAACAGGAAATCGGCGCCGGCATACATCAGGTGACTTAATGCTTCATCATACCCGATTACCGCATTGAAGATACCCTTATAAGGACCGATCATCTGCTGAAACTGCCATTCCACTTCGGTTTCACCACTACCCAGCACCAGGAAATTTGCCTGGCCCTGTGTATTGTGGATGGATGACATGATTGCGTCCGGCAATATATCGGCTGCTTTCTCTCCTACTAATCTACCAATAAAAACGAATAAAGGCTTATCAATGTCAAGACCGAACTGCCGGCACAGCAATTCTTTATTCTTCTGCTTGCCGGCGGTCACATCTTCAGGGCTAAAATGGTGAGACAGGTATTTGTCTGAAGCGGGATCCCAGACTTCGTTATCGATGCCATTCAGAATGCCCACACATTTGCCTTTCTCATATTCGAATAATTTTTCAAGGCCATTGGCATTGTATCGCAATTCCTCCAGGTAACTCCAGCTTACAGTGGTGATTTTGGCTGCGCATTTCACTGCGGAAGCAAGCGGATTGATATTATCGGCCCATTCCAGCATTCCTCGTTTCCAGAGATCCCAGCGGGGAATGTAGCGGCTTTTATCCCAGCCCATCCATCCCTGGTATTGCCCGTTATGAATGGTAAACACCGTTGGCACCGTTTTTAACCGGCCAAAATCATAGCAATACTGCATCATAAAAGGAATCAGCCCTGTATGGTGATCATGGCAATGTACCATATCGGGTTGATGCTCCCAACTGTTCATCCAGCTCAGCAATGCTATCTGGAAAGCGGTAAAACGCTCTGTATCATCATCATACCCGTACACTTTCTGCCTGTCAAGTAAACCATTGATATCAATAAGAAAAAGATCAAAACCCAGTTTATTGGTGGTTTCTTTGATTACCGTAAAGTCGAAGAACCAATTACCGAGATTGGCGTGGCCCTTATAATCAACCGTCCAGTCGCTTTCATACAGGAATTTGGTACGGTACATAGGCATTACCACTTTGGCAATATGCCCTGCTTTGCACTGGTATTTGGGAAGAGCGCCCACAACATCGCCCAATCCGCCTGCTTTGGCAACAGGATAACACTCGGCACTAACATGAATGATCTCCATTCTCGTGGTTTGACTTGATTTGCTTTTGAAGTTAATAACTTAAACCGTTCCGCCAAATTCTAAGTTTTAAAATTTTTCCTTCCTTAAAATCTCATTATTTTACATTCCGTACTTAAAACTAAACGCTTGCCATGAACCAACCCAAACAGCCCACCAATACCGGTGCACTAGCCACGCTTGTGATGGTATTCTTTTTCTGGGGATTTATTGCTGCCTCCAACAGCATTTTCATCCCCTTTGCCAAAACACATTTTAACCTGAACCAGTTCCAGTCTCAATTGATAGGCTCTGCTTTCTATGGTGCGTATTTTATCGGGTCTTTGGTTTTGTTTATTTTTTCCAATGTGCTGGGGTATGATATCCTCAACAGGATCGGTTACAAAAAGGGCATCATTTATGGATTGCTGATTTCCGTAGTGGGCGCCCTGCTCATTATTCCATCGGCCAATGCCAACTCGTTTCCGGCCATCCTCGTGTCTTTCTTCGTAGTGGCGCTGGGCTTCTCCCTTCAGCAAACGGCTGCGCAACCTTTTGCCATTTCCCTTGGCGATCCGGCTACCGGTTCACATCGCCTTAACCTGGGTGGTAGTGTAAACTCTCTGGGTACTACACTCGGACCTCTGATCGTTAGTTATTTCCTGTTTGGCAGTGCCAATGCCACTGATGTTGTGGTAACTGTTACCAACATCAATGTATTGTATATGATAGTTGCGGGCGTTTTTTTAGCGGTGGCCATATTTTTTTCCCTGTCCAAACTGCCCTCCGGCAAGAATGACGAAAGATTTGAAAAGGCCGGTAAAGCATCTTCGGCCATGTTAATGATGACACTGACACTGGGTGCCATCATCGTAGTGGGACAGCTAACCGAGGTACCGAAACTTACCCTGCTGATCCTTACATTGGTATCTGTGGTGGGTATCTTATTCTATTCCAACGGACGCGCAGTAAAAAATGGCGATGGCTGGGGTGCAATGAAATACCAGCAATTGATTTACGGCATGATCGGCATCTTTGTGTATGTAGGAGTGGAAGTAACCATCGATAACAATTTTGGTGCTTTGCTTAAGACACCGGGTTATTTAACAGCAGAAGGGCTTGATGAAAGCAAGATCTCTAAATACATATCTCTATACTGGGGCAGTTTGATGATTGGCCGGTGGACGGGTGCGATAAGTGTATTCAACCTGAAAGGCGCCAGTAAAAAAATCATGATGATCGTAGTGCCATTTGTGGCATTCGGCGTGGTGTTATGGGTTAACAGGTTAAAGGGTAATGATGTTTCTGACCTGTATGCCTATGCAGCAGTGATCGTGATTGCTATTTTGGCCATGTTTTACGGACAGGAAAAACCTGTAAAAACATTGGTAACAGTGTCATTACTTGCTGCAGTTGCTATGCTGGTGGGCGTGTTCACTACGGGTATTATTTCTGTATATGCATTCATGGCCGGAGGATTGTGTTGCTCTGTAATGTGGCCCTGCATTTTTGCGCTGGGCGTGGGTGGACTGGGCAAATATACCAGCCAGGGTTCTGCATTCCTTATTATGATGATACTGGGTGGCGCCATCATACCGCCGTTACAGGGAGCCATTGGTGACAATGCTTCCATAGGCATGCACAATTCCTACCTGCTTGCAGCGGTTTGCTTCGCCTTCCTTGCGGGGTTGGCGCTGAAAATGAAAAGTGTATTGAAGGCCCAGGGACTGGATTATGATGAGCAGGTAGCGGCGGGACACTAATGAATGCAGTTGCACGGTTGATTAAGTTGAAAAGCTGCAACAGTTGCTTTCAACTTAATTAACTTTTCAACTTAGTCAATATATCTTTCTAATCAAGTTTTCAACTTAACAAAATGCCCAAAGCAAAAGCAAGCCAGGAACAATTAGCCGTTGGTATTGATATTGGTGGTACGGGTACCAAATTTGGCATAGTTGACCGGCTGGGTAACCTTCTTTTTTCAGCCGAGATGTCAACTCGCGGCCATGAAGAACTGGAAAGTTTCATAGAGGAATTGCACAAGAATGTTTCGCCGATGATTGAACAGGCTGGTGGTGTGGGAAGGATGAAAGGCATTGGATTAGGCGCACCGAACGGAAATTATTACACCGGCACCATTGAATATGCGCCAAATCTTCCGTGGAAAGGAATACTACCGCTGGCAAAAATGGT
>JANPIE010000107.1:0-35652 GCA_031424835.1 Chitinophagaceae bacterium | reverse complement strand
AGATCCGTTACGTAAGGCAACAACGCCATCTGGCGTGCTTTCTTAACTGCGTCCTGTACTTTACGCTGGTACTTCAAAGAATTTCCAGACAAACGGCGTGGCAATAATTTGCCCTGCTCGTTAATGAATTTTTTCAGGAAGTCGATGTCTTTGTAATCAACGTATTTAATGCCATATTTTTTGAAGCGGCAGAATTTTTTCTTTGGCTTCTCCTGTTTGATGGCGGTCAGGTATTTGATTTCGTTCTTTGCCATGATTAAGCCTCCATTTTATCTTGCATTGCAAATCCGCCATTTCTTTTTACGTGGTTGTACTCGACGGCGTATTTATCGAGACGCGTAATCATGTGACGCATTACCTGCTCATCGCGCAGCATCTGGATCTTGAGCTTTTCATTCAGGTCAGAAGGGCCTGTGAATTCGAGGATCCAATAGATACCGGTTGTTTTTTTCTGGATGGGGTAGGCCAGTGATTTTAATCCCCAGGGGTTGCTGTGTATAATAGCACCGCCGGTTTCAGTGATCAGGTCGGAATACTTTTTCTGGGAAGCTTTAAAGTCTTCCTCAGACAGTACCGGTGTGAAGATCACCATCAGTTCGTAATTGTTCATTACTGATTGTTTAGGTTTTTAAATTGGTTTTTCCCAATGGACATCCCCCCGGAATAGCCCGGGAGAAGAATCTGCCAAAACAGATTTGGGGCTGCAAAGGTAGGGGAAAAAGGGGAATTATGGAAGGGAAAAGGGAGTTAAATGGGTTAAGTTTGGTGAACGTGGTCTGGCCTGGTTAAAAGGGTCAAGGGGGAGAAAGTGGCCAGGGGAGGTCAATGTGGCCGGTTCCATTTTTAGGTGCTAACGTCTTTGTTTTGGCCCCTTCACCTCTTTAACCCTTTTTACCTCCCCAACCCCCTTTTAGCCTCCCCCATCCGCCCGCGCCAAAACTACAAAACTGGGGAAATGGTCACTGTATCCACCGCGGTAGATGTTACCGTCCCAGGTGCGCATGGGGTAGCCTTTGAAACGACCACGGTCCTCTTTCATAAAATCTCGTACGAAAATGGAGCGCTGGTGGTATTGAAGACCCTTTTGCCCCGGCATAAGCCAGCCGGATGATAGCAGGATCTGGTCAAAAAGTCCCCAACTATCGCGGTTGGCCAGGGTGCCATAGCCCTGCAGGTAAAGTTGCAGCCAGGGATTGAACCATCCGCCGGGCGCAACTGCCGCTATATCGCCTTTGGCGCCCAGTACATGGGTGATGCTTTTATTGTCGGGATCATCATTTAGGTCACCCATGATGATCATTTTGGCCGCAGGGTTTTTTGCGAATACGCTATCGGCGTGTTTGCGGCAAACGCGGGCGGCAGCAAAACGTGCCGCTGAACTTCTTTCTTCGCCACCCCTGCGGCTGGGCCAGTGGTTTACATAAATGTGCACGGGTTCACCGGCGAGCATCCCTTTTACATAAAGTATATCCCGGGTATAATAGGCTTCTTTGCTGTTTCCGGGCAGGTTCACGAATAGTTTTTCTGCTTTTTCGGGTATAAAATACCCGGGCTGGTATAGCAAACCCACATCCACCCCCCGTATATCCTTTGAATCAAAATGTATGATGCGGTAACGGCGCTGCCGGATAAGGGAGTGATGCACCAGGTCAGTAAGCACTGTATCGTTCTCAATTTCCGCAACACCCAGCAGCGCTGCACCATCGGGAGAGATATCGGTGCCCATCATGCTGATTACGGTGGCCAGTTTTGTCACTTTATCGCGGTAGATCTTGCCGCCATATTGTTTGATGCCTGCAGGTGTAAACTCATCATCATTTACAACCGGATTATCAACCGTGTCGTAAAAATTCTCCAGGTTATAAAATGCCACTATGCAAACCTGGTATTTTTTTGTCTGGGCCAACGACATCAGCGGGGCCATCAGCAGAAGCAGGATAATGTAGAATCGCATTCGCAGGATTTTGTTGAGGATGGTTAATGAAATGTTGGTGGGTTATCAGTGCATCTGTTGAAAAGCCTCGTGCATACAGCGGCTCGCAACCCATCAAACTATAAAGCGCACACACAAATTTACCGCGTACTCTGAAAGGGGTATAGCGTATTTGCCGAAGAAAATTAACGGTGCTATTGTTGCGGTGGAGGGCGCTTTTTATTTTTATGCTGTTTGTAAAAAATTGCTCCCGGCCTCAATTTTCAATGATGGGTATGTTGAGAATATTATGGCCATTCATTTTATTGTTGTGTTTGAAGGGTGCGGCGCAAACCCTGCTTCCTGTAACCGTAAAAAAGGGTATGCGGACAGACAGTCTCCGCATTATCGAATCCGGTGATGGTACGCTGGATGAACTTCCCGTGGTATCACTCAGTGAAAATGAGCGCTCGGAGAATGCAATTTCCTTCACGCCCTCCCTGCTTACTTCCAACCGCGATGTTTTTATGAATACGGCTTCTTTCCATTTCAACATCGTTCGTTTCAGAATGCGCGGCTATGATGCGCAATGGTCATCTGCATTTATCAATGGTATGCCCGTGAATAATCCTGCCGATGGTAACATTCCGTGGGCATATTGGACGGGGTTGAACGACGTAACCCGGAACACCCAAATGGTATTGGCTCTGCGTGCGGGCGATATGGATTTTGGGAATATCGGAACCACGGTTTCCATGGATATGCGGGCATACAAACAGCGGGAACAAACACAGTTCAGTTATTCTCTGTCTAACCGGAGCTATAGCCAGCGCTGGATGTTTTCAAGCAGCAGGGGATTTAATAAAAAAGGATGGGCATATTCCATAAGCGGGAGTTTCCGGTATGCAGGCGAGGGATATGTGCCCGGCACTTCTTACCGCGGAGGGAGCTATTACCTGGGTATCGATCATAAAATAAAAAACGGTGCCGTCTTATCGCTGGTATTCTTTGGTGCTGCCACTGAAAACGGCCGGCAATCGCCGGTATTGGAAGAAATAAAATCCCTGGCCGGCACTCCCCGTTACAATGCCTATTGGGGGTACCAGTCGGGAAAAAAAAGAAATGCCAATATGGGCAGATCGCATGTGCCGGTGCTGATCATGAATTATGAGCGGCAGCTGGATAATCATAGCAGTTTGCTGCTTTCTGTTGGTGGCATGGCCGGGGCGAGATCTGCTACTGCACTTGACTGGTACAATGCGCCTGATCCCCGGCCCGATTATTACCGTTACCTGCCCAGTTACCAGAAGGATAGCGTGCTAAAGTCTGCTGTGGCGAATGAAATATCGGGCGATCTGTCACGGTTGCAGGTGAACTGGAGTCAATTATATGAGATCAACCGCAACAGCTTTGAAGCCACTTATGATGCTGATGGAATTACCGGTAATACTGTACGTGGAAAACGTTCGCATTATATTATTGAAGAAAGGATTACAGGTACCAGGCGCTTGGCCATGAATATGGTTTACAGTAATGCTACAGCGCCGGGCCTCGGTTTTACTACCGGCGCATCGCTTGAATGGCAGCAATTGCACCATTATAAAAAGATAGACGACCTGCTTGGGGGCGAATATTATGTTGACTGGAACCAATTTGCTGAAGGGAACGCCACGGTTATACAAAATGACCTTAACCGTCCCAACCGGATCTTACACCAGGGAGATGAGTATGGACACAATTATGCCGTAACAACCACGCTCGCCAAGGTGTGGGCACAATGGGTAATCAGGAAGAAAAAAACCGATCTGTTTATCGCAGGTAAAGTCATTTATACCAACTATTTCCGTGACGGAAAAGTTCAGACAGGATTATTCCCTTACAACTCATTGGGCCGCTCCAGGCTGCATGAATACACGAACCATGCGCTGAAAGCGGGTATCACTTACAAAATCAATGGAAGAAAATACCTGTATTTTCATGCCTCGATATTATCGTCTGCTCCTTTTTTTGATAATGTGTTTGTATCGCCGCGAACCAATGATACCGAGCAGGAAAACATAACCAGTGAGACGATCCAGACTTTGGAAGCGGGCTATATATGGAATGCACCTTCTGTAAAAATGCGCTTTACCGGATATTTCACGAAGTTTTCCGGGGGCATGAATATGCTCACTTTCTACCATGATGGCTACCGCAGTTTTGTGAACTATGCCTTATCGGGAATTGACAAGCTGCATTTTGGCGGCGAATATGGGGCTGAGATGAAACTGAACTCCCAATTTACGTTGCAGCTTGCCGCCGCGGTTGGCCGGTACTATTTTGCCAACAGGCAGCAGGTAACCGTAAGCGCCGATAATGATGCTTATGTAGCGGAACGGGGATTGATCTTCTCAAAAAATTTCAGGATTGCCGGGTCACCGCAGGAAGCGTATAGCCTCGGATTGTCTTACCAGTCATCAGGTGCGTTTTACTGTAACCTGTCCGCAAACTATTTCCGGCAGCAATGGCTGGAGTTTAACCCGATTCGCAGAACCCATTCGGTACTCCGGAACCTGGCACCGGGTTCTGAACAGTGGAAAAGTTTTATCGAACAAATTGTATTGCCAGATCAATCCAGCGTTGACTTTTCCGCAGGTACTTCTTTACGCGTAAAGCCCGGCCGGTCAAAAAAAAGGCACACGCTGTTTTGTAATCTCAGCATCAGCAACCTGCTGGACAACCGGGATATTATTTCCGGCGGCTATGAACAGTTGCGGTATGACGCAGTAAACAATGATGTAAAAAAATTTCCACCGAAATTCTTCCACGCAATGGGATTCAATTATTCGCTCAACATCAGCATGCGGTGGTAAATAAAAAATCTATGCAACAGATATCCTTCCGAAATGTCAAAATAAGTACGGGGCAGCAACCGGAAAATGGTTTGCACCACCTGCTTTATATGCTAAGCCTGACACTGATCTGCCTTTTGTTTACCGCGGGACCTGCCTGCAATAAAAAGTTTGATGAACCACCGGGTTATTCTGGCACCCAATTGACGGCTAATTCCAGCATACGGGCGATCAGGGAAATGCATTTTACGGGAGGATATGAAAAGATTTTTGATGAATACATTGTTGAAGGGATAGTCATTGCCAATGACAGCAGCGACAACTTTTATAAATCGATCGTGATACAGGACAGCACCGGGGGCATCACGATTAGAATGGATGGGAATGGATTGCACAATGTATATGCAGTGGGGAGAAAGGTATTGGTTCGGTTGAAGGAATTGTGGCTGGGTGACTATGCGGGCATGGTACAGTTGGGAGCAGGCGTTGACCGATCAGATCCAAATTATCCTGAACTCATCGCTATTCCACAACCTTTATTCGGGAGGCATATTTTACCTATGGGCCTGCATTATCCCGTTATTCCCCGGGTACTGAAAATGGACCAGTTGAATGACTCATTGCAAAGCTGCCTGGTTACCCTGGCAGATGTTGAAATGCCACCTGCCGATACCGGCCGGCCTTATGCAGATGCAGTAAACAATCTATCCCTGAACAGAACAATAAGGTCGTGCAGCGGTGGCAGCGCTTACCTGCGCACCAGCGGATTTGCCCGCTTTGCGGCTATTAAAACGCCCCGGGGTAGCGGCAGCATCACGGCCGTTTATACTGTTTTCCGGACAGAGAAACAGTTGGTGATCCGGGATACATCCGATGTTAAATTGAACGGACTGCGTTGCACCGGGAGGGGACCGAAGCTCTTGTTCATGGAAGATTTTGAAACCGCACCCACCAATACCGACCTGCAATATGCAGGCTGGAAAAATATTTCCGAATCGGGGGGTAAACTTTTCCAGGCAAAAACGGCGTCCAACAACCGCTATGCGGAAATCAGCGCTTTTGCTACCGGTCAGCCTCTTTTTATTTCCTGGTTAATTTTGCCACCCGTTAACCTGGCGAATTCAGCCAATGAGGTTTTAAGCTTCGCCACGCGTGATGGGTTTGACAATGGTGCGGTACTGCAGGTGTACATCTCAACAAATTACGATGGAGGAAATACTCCCTGGAAGTCCAGGTGGACACCCTTGAAAGCCGCCATAGCAAAAGGCTCCGTATCGGGGATTAGTAATAACTGGACGTCGTCCGGCGATATCAGTCTCCATAATTTTGCCGGCACGGTTCATATTGCCTTCCGTTATGAAGGTGCCGATCCTGTTTTCGCATACGATAAACGCACCACTAATTTTCAACTGGATAATGTACGCATTATGGGTAACTAGCAGGTTTGCCGGGTCCGCCGCAGTTTAAATGACGTTTTTACGCATCCCACTGTCTGAATTTCTTTCATGGAAACATTTTGCCCAAACCTATTACCCCAGATCGCCTGCTTACAGTCGTATGACGTCACCCGGAGGTGGGTTTCTGGCTTGTCATCCTGTCAGTCACGCGGGGTTTGGTATTTTCTTTGTTCATTTGCACCCAAACAGACAAGTATGCAAAAAGGTCAGATACGCGTTCAAACGGAGAACATTTTCCCGATCATTAAAAAATTCCTTTATAGCGAGCACGAGATATTCCTTCGTGAACTGGTAAGCAATGCGGTGGACGCCTCGCAGAAATTAAAGACCCTTTCTTCCATTGGTGAGGCCAAGGGAGAACTGGGTGAATTACGCATTGATGTTGTACTAGATCCCAAAGAAAAAACGTTAAGCATCACTGACCGCGGGGTGGGTATGACAGCGGAAGAAGTGGATAAATACATAAACCAGGTAGCTTTTAGCGGCGCTGAAGAGTTTATGGAAAAATACAAGGACGCCAATATCATCGGGCATTTTGGTCTCGGCTTCTACAGTGCGTTTATGGTTAGTGATAAGGTAGAGATATATACCAAAAGCCATAAACAGGAAGCCAGTGGCGTGTACTGGAGTTGTGATGGCAGTCCTGAGTTTGAATTGTATGAGGTGGATTACGCGCAACGCGGTACTAAGATCGTGCTGCATATTAACGACGAAAGCAAAGAGTTTTTAGAAGCGGGAAGGATCAGGAACATCCTCCAGCGCTTTTGTAAGTTCCTGCCTGTAGCTATCTTTTTTTCGGAAGTGGGAGACAAGCAGGAAGGCGAAGAAAAATCCATCAACAACACCGATCCGCTATGGATCAAAAAACCGGCCGACCTTTCAAAAGAAGATTACGAAAAGTTTTACAAAGAACTTTATCCGTTCAATGAAACACCCCTGTTCTGGATCCACCTGAACGTTGACTATCCGTTTAATCTTACCGGTGTACTGTATTTCCCCAAGATCAAACAGAGTTATGAGATACAAAAAGACAAGATCCAGTTATACAGCAACCAGGTATTTGTAACGGATGAGGTAAAGGATATTGTACCTGAGTTCCTGATGCTGTTACAGGGTGTGATTGATAGTCCAGATATACCACTCAACGTGAGCCGCAGTTACCTGCAGGGCGACCCGAATGTAAAAAAGATCAACGCGCATATTACCCGGAAAGTGGCTGATAAGCTGGATGAGATTTTCCGTACAGAGAGAAGTTCCCTCGAAGAAAAATGGGAGAGCCTGGGCCTGTTCGTGAAATACGGGATGATGACCGACGATAAGTTTCTGGAGAAAGCCAATAAATTCCTGGTAATGGAAGATACGGATGGCAAATTCCATACACTGGAAGAATACAAAATTGCCACTGAAACATTGCAGAAAAACAAAGACGGTAAACAGGTAATTCTGTATACAACCAATCCCATACAGCAGGATGCGTATATCCAGGCAGCAAAAGGCAGGAACTACCTGGTGGTAAAAATGGAAACGCTGGTTGATGCCGCGTTCATTAATACCATGGAGATGAAATGGGAGAATGTAACTTTTGTGCGTGTAGACGCGGATATTGTAGATAACCTGGTAGACAAGCAGGAGAGTGCGGAAAGTGTATTAAGCAAAGAGGAAGAGGGCAGGCTGAAAGAATTGTTTACTTTACCCATTGCTGATCTCCATGTAACTACCGAGATCCGCGGGTTGAGCGCAGAATCTGCACCCGTAATTGCTACCCGGCCCGAATTCATGCGCAGGATGAAGGATATGGGCGCAGTGGGCGGCGGTATGACCGCATTCTACGCACAGATGCCTGATGAAGTTACCCTCACGGTAAATGGAAACCATCCTATATACCAATCCCTGCTAAAGGAAACCGATACCGAAAAACAGTTAAAGCAGGTGCGTAACCTTGCGGACCTGGCATTGCTTTCACAGGGGTTGTTAAAGGGCAATGATCTCACAAGCTTTATTAATCGCAGTGTGGAGCTTTTACAGCAAGACAGGAAGAAAGTAGAGGCATAAATAGTTTTTATTGGATAAGCTGCTCATGCCGGTGAGCAGCTTTTTTATGTGCTGGATTTTACAGTTGATAACTGGCAGGCAGGTGTTCCTTAGCCAAGATCCTAATGATTTCTTAGTTTTATCTATGTCCCACCCAAACCTGATTCCACTGCGCATTGAAAAAATCAACCGGGAGGCTGAGGGTGCGAAAACATTTGTTTTGCATAACCTGTCAGGTAAAGCGTTGCCATACCTGCCCGGGCAGTTTCTGACATTTGTTTTTCCGAATAAACATGGCGGGGAAGACAGAAGAAGTTATTCACTCTCTTCGTCGCCATCCTTAGCTGAGCCAATGATGATTACGGTAAAAAGAGTAGCCAATGGCGCTTACTCAAGGTGGTTGATCGATAAGGCCGTGGCAGGAGATCAACTATACACCACTGGCGCCAGTGGGTATTTTGTTTTGCCCGAAGCAATAGCAGAATACAGGCAACTGGTTTTTTTTGCGGCAGGTAGCGGTATAACGCCGGTGTATGCATTAATTAAAACGGTACTGCATTCCCATTCTGCTATACGTATGAAACTTTTGTATAGTAATGTTTCCGTTTCGCAAACTATTTTTTATGCTGCGCTGATGGAACTGCAGGCTTTGTATCCTCTCCGGTTGGAAGTAGATTTTCTATTCAGTAAAGGTGAGCCCCGGCAAAGGTTGAATGTGGGGATGATTGAGCGGATCGCAGATGCCTATTCCGCCCATTCTTTGTTTTACCTGTGTGGCCCAATCGATTACATGCGAACCATTGCTATCGTGCTGCGCACCGCCGGCGTAGACGATCGGAGGATAAGAAAGGAAATCTTTCACAGCGAAAAACCTGTGATCAAAGAATTGCCTCCCGATGAGCTGCCGCATAGCATACGTGCGATTGTTGGTGACAGGGAATTTGTTTTTACAACACAATATCCTGCAACCATATTACAAACCGCCCGGGCATTGAAGATCCCTTTACCCTATAGTTGCGAAGCCGGTCAATGCGGAACCTGCTCTGCTACCTGTGTATCCGGCAAAGTGTGGATGTGGCATAATGATGTATTGCTTGATGAAGAAATGGATAAAGGCCGTATACTAACCTGTACCGGGTATGCAGTGGGTGGGGATGTGGAGTTGCGGTTTTGATTTATGCGCAGATTCCTTTTTTTGAACACCGCGTGTAGGGTCATAACTACCCGACCCGCAGGTCTATCATTTTCATTTGCAAATTCTTTTCGCCGTTCCACTCATTTTCATCAATGGTAAATACAACGTCGAGCGGTTGTTTAGCCTGCAGCAGGGGAAATTTGGCGGCCATGTTAAAACCAATACCCGTGAGGGTAATATTGTGTTGTTTTAACACGAAACGCAGGTGTTGATCCTTTACTACTTTTGAGTAGCCCGTATCCATTACGCCCCTGGCAATAAAAACAGGGCGCATGTTATCCGGTCCGAATGGCTCCATCTGTGACAGTATATTATAAAAAGAACGGGAGATCTCCGTGAAGCTGATCTCCGCATCGATAATGATCTCGGGTACCAGTTGCTCTTGGGTGATCAGCAGTCCCACTTCTTTTTCGAAAGCCGCTGCAAAAGCGGGCACATTCTCCGGCAATAAGGTCATTCCGGCAGCCGCAAAATGTCCGCCATAACCCAGCAGGTGATCCCGGCATGCATAGATGGCCTCATATAGATTAAAGCCCGCAACACTGCGTGCGCTGCCGGCAACGTAATCGCCACTCCGGGTAAGCACTATCGTTGGGCGGTAATAGGTATCGATCAAACGGCTGGCCACGATGCCCACCACACCTTTGTGCCAATGTTCCTGGAAAACCACGGTTGTTTTGCGGTTGGCGTGTTCCGCATCTTCCTGGATCAGGGCCAGCGCTTCTTCTGTAATTGTGGTATCTGCCTCGCGGCGTTCGAGGTTATCGCTGTGGAGCATGCCTGCAAAAGAAAGTGCTTTCTCAAAGTCGGTTTCAAGAAACAACTGTACGGCTTTACGTGCATCATCCATTCGCCCGGCCGCATTTACGCGTGGCGCTATCACAAACACCAGGCTGGATATATGCATTTCTTTCTGTACCCCGGCCAGTTGCATGAGGGCTTTAATACCGGCGCAGGGGTTCTCATTTACTTTCTTTAGACCATAATACGCAAGGGTTCTGTTCTCACCTGTAATAGGAACGATATCTGCAGCAATTGCCGTAGCAACCAGGTCAAGATAGTTCAGGTAAGATTGTTCAGGGAGTCCAATCTGCTCTGCCAGCGCCATCATCAGTTTAAATCCTACACCACATCCGCATAGTTCTTTATAGGGATAAGGACATCCCGCTTGTTTGGGATTAAGTATCGCAACGGCAGGCGGTAGTTCCGCACCGGGTAAATGGTGGTCGCAAACGATAAAGTCGATCCCGATCGACTTTGCATAGCTGATAAGTTCCACTGATTTGATACCACAGTCGAGGGATATGATCAAAGTGCAGCCGGTTTCCTTTGCGTAGTCGATGCCCGCTTTGGAAACGCCGTATCCTTCTTTGTAACGATGGGGGATATAAAAATCAACCCGGTCATAAATGCCGGCCAGGAAGCTGAACATACTGGCCACAGAGGTGGTGCCATCTACATCATAGTCGCCGAACACCAGTATTTTTTGCTGTTTCTCAAATGCGGTCAGGATGTGGTTAACGGCTGTATCCATGTCCTTCATCAGCCATGGATCATGCAGGTCGGAGAGTTGGGGACGGAAATATTTCCGGGCTTTCTCAAAATCATCCATTCCCCTTTGCACCAGTATTTTACAAAGTGTTCGGTTAACTTTCAGGGCTTCCTGCAGAGAAGCCACAGCCGTTTCATCTGCTTCTAATATTTTCCATCTTTTCTGCATCAATATTTTCGGTCCGTGGTATAACGGACAAGGTCTTCCAATGCCTTGCGGACATCTGAGTCGGGGAATTCATATAGGATGCCGAGCGCTTCGTCACGGAAAGCGAGCATTTTTTCGGTGGCATACTGAATGCCACCGGTTTTTTCTACCGTCTCCAGTACAAATTTTACTTTGTCCTTCTGTGTATTTTGGTTCTTAACTATATATATAAGCTTCCGCCTGGTTTCCGGGGTTGCATGGTGCAGTGTATAGATAAGTGGGAGCGTCAGTTTCTTTTCTTTTATATCGTTGCCCGTGGGTTTTCCTACGTCATATAGTCCATAGTCGAACAGGTCGTCCTTTACCTGGAAGGCCATCCCCACTTTTTCGCCAAACATTTTCAATTTCTCCACGTCGGCAGGGTCGGTAAAAGTAGTGGCTGCCCCGGAGGCACAGGCTGAAGCGAGTAAAGAAGCGGTTTTTCCCTTGATGATTTCATAGTACACCTCTTCATTCAAGTTCAGCTTCCTTGATTTCTCGAACTGAAGCAACTCTCCTTCGCTCATTAATTTAAAAGCTTCTGTTAAAATTTCGAGAACGCGGTAATCGCGGTTTGAGAGGGAAAGAAGCAGCCCTTTGGACAGAAGATAATCGCCTACAAGAATGGCTATCTTATTTTTCCAGAGGGCATTTACTGAAAAAAAACCCCTCCGCTCCATGGAATCATCCACTACATCATCATGTACCAGTGTGGCGGTATGCACCAGCTCTACCAAAGAAGCTGCGCGATAGGTGCTGTCATTGACCGCCCCTCCCAATTTGGCACTAAGCAGCACGAACATGGGCCTCATCTGCTTACCCTTGCGTTTTACTATGTATTGCATGATCCTGTCCAGCAAAGCCACCCGGCTCCTCACCGCATCTTTAAAATGCGATTCGAATAATCTAAGTTCTTCTGCGATAACCTGTTTTGCTAGCTTCATCTATCGAAATAAAGCTGCAATATAACACTTGGCGTATACAATAACACCCCCGCAAGCAGCGTTAATTGCTGTGTTGCGGTCAATACCTGCGAATTACCGAAGTTATTGTTAGGGTAAAAATTGTACAATTTCTTCATAAAGCATATTTTTGCCATGTTTCCGTCAAGTTCTTAATTTAATCAATAAACACACACTTTTTATGGCAAGCAAAAAGTACATCCTCATGGTGGCACTGATCGTGCTGTTACAGTCGGTCGGTTTAGCCCAAACAGATTGGGGTTGGGATTGGAAAGACACATCTAAGATCGCTGTTAAGTTTCTTCCCCAACACAATGAATTTTTAAACAACCAATACCCTTACCCGGCCAAGCCGCGTAGTCAGTGGGAGTTGGGATTGCAGGTTGGTCGTTCACAAATCTTTGGTGACGTTGTGAATCATGGCTGGAACACCGGCGGTGCGATCACTTTCCGCAAGGCACTGGGCCACCTGGTTTCTGTAAGGTTTGGTCTCCAGTACCATAAAGCTGAAGGTATTGATACCAAACTGTGGTCAACAGACCGTGTTGACGGCTATATGAGTCCTACTTTGGGCTACAGGGGTTTCACTTCATACGGTGTGTATACAGCGTATAACCCTGCCAATCCAAACGCGGCACTTCGTGCGTTTGTTCCCAACTACCGCACCCGCACCGCGGCCGGAACCGTTGACTTCGTATTTTCATTAAACGCGCTTGATTTCTACCGTGGCAATCCTAAATGGGATTGGTACTTATTCGGTGGTTACTCAATGGTGAACTCAGATGTGGATACACGCCTGGCCCTTGGTGGCAACGGTGCCACTCCCTTCAATTTTACTACTGTAAACTTTAACCAGCCCCGTCATGATATCCAGGGCGCAGTAGATAATATCATCAGCGCACCCAATACAGGTGGATCAAAAGAAAACTACACCAATGCACCGGTTAGAAGGAAAAGAGATGACCTCACAACAGGTAATTTCCTTTTAAACCATGCGTTAACTTATGGTGGTGGATTCTCTTATAAATTATCAGACAGGATCAATATCGGTTTTGAAGAAAGGTTGACCAACACATTCAGCGGAGACCTTGATGCGGTGAATACCGGCAGCAATGATATCCTTGCTTTTGCGTCTGCTCACCTGAATATCAACCTCGGTAACAAAGCAAAAGCTGTTCAGCCTTTGTGGTGGCTCAATCCACTTAACTACGCTTACAGCGAGTTGAATGTTCCACGTCACATGAAACTGCCAAGAGTTGTATTACCTGATGGCGATGGTGATGGTGTAACAGACCAGTTTGACCTGGAGCCAAACACTCCGCGCGGTTGCCCTGTAGATACACATGGTGTTTCCAAAGATACAGATGGTGATGGTGTTCCGGATTGCCGTGATAAAGAAGTACTGACACAACTGAAATGTTTCCCTGTTAACAGTGATGGTGTAGGAACTTGTCCTGAACCAGCATGTTGCAAAGAAATCAGGGATCTGTTGGCTCAGAGGCCGGTAGAACCTACAGCACAGTGTGTGATCGGTGGATTACCAAGTGTACAGTTTGCCGCAAGAAGCGCTAAGTTAACAAGGGCTGCTGAGAATGTATTGGCCAGCGCTGCTGCCAGCATCAAAGCAAATCCAAATTGTAACATCCGCGTAATCGGCTATGGCGCTGCAAGCAAAGCCGCACAGCAGATGAGTTGGGAAAGAGTGAATGCCGTAATCAAATACCTTACTGAAAGGCAGGGTATCTCTGAAAGCAGGTTGCTGTTCCAGTATGGCCAGGATGGCGATGCCAACACAGTAGATCTCCAGGGAACTATGGAAACAGGACCAACCATGGTACCAGCTCCGCACCCAAATCTGCGCAGAAATTAATTCAAGATTCTCTCATAAGTGGTAATTGGTAGTCAGTTGCAAGGCCCGGTCTCGAAAGAGCTGGGCCTTTTTTTCGCCCCATCCTTCCCCCATATTACAAACATACATAACTACCCAACTACCCCTAACCCCTAGATATCACCTTCACCCCTCACCTCTCACTTCTCACGCCTCCCGTCTCACGTCTCACGCCTCACGTCTCACGCCTCACCTCTCACATCTCACATCTCACGCCTCACGCCTCACGCCTCACGTCTCACGCCTCACGTCTCACGCCTCACGTCTCACGCCTCACGTCTCACGCCTCACGTCTCACGCCTCACCTCTCACATCTCACGCCTCACGCCTCACGTCTCACGTCTCACGCCTCACGCCTCACCTCTCACATCTCACGCCTCACGCCTCACGCCTCACGCCTCATCCCCCCATAAAAAAAGCCTCACGAATGAGGCTTTTTAAATCGGTTGGTTCACTATCTAGTCCACTGATCTCCTGCCGAATAACAGGGAAACTATAAACAGGATGACAAAGATAAAGAACAGAACTTTTGCAATACCTGCAGCACCAGCTGCTATACCGCCAAAACCAAATATTGCGGCAATGATTGCCACGATCAGAAAAATAACTGTCCAGCGTAACATAATGATAGATTTAAATGAAAGAATTTTTTTTCTTGACATTAATAATTCTTAAAAAATCATACCTGTAAAAACCGGTTTTCTGCGAAAATAATTCTACAACAGCGGGGTTTTGGAATGGCATACCGTTTTCATTATAGTCAGTAAGAATAGCAACAAAACAAAAATGTGTAAAATGGAACCGCGCAGGAAAATGATGAAGAATATGATTAAAATGCTTTGTGGATGTGTATTTTTCCCCGGCGTAGAGGTGGATATTGATACCCTGCAGTATTATTTCCGCTCCAAACGTTCGGCGGAATAGACAACAATGAGCTGATCGGGTTTGCCTTATCACCAGGCCAAATAACCAACATCCTTAATTACTACTCTCTCTATTGAAAAGGAAAGTAAAGCGTAAACGCGGCTCCTTCTCCTTTTTTTCCTTCGGCTTCAATAAACCCGTAATGATTGGTCATGATGCGTCTTGCGATGGTGAGGCCGATGCCCTGGCCTTCGTATTCCGTCTGGTTATGCAATCGTTGAAAAAGGCCAAACACTTTTTCATTATATACCTTTTCAAAACCGATGCCGTTATCTTCGATGGTAATGGCATGGTAATCACGTTCCCTATTCCGCTTCCAGAATTTTTTATTCCCGGCTTTGCGGGTTTCGCACCTGACATCAATGACAAGTGGCCTCCCGGGGTGCCGGTACCTTAAGGCGTTGGACAATATTTGCGAAAATAACAGCGATAGCTGTTCTTCATAACCTTCCACCAGGGGCAGTGTTACTTTTTTATGCAGTGATATTTCTGCACCCTCACTCATTTTCATAAATACCCTGGCGAATAAGCTATCCAGGTTTACCTGCGATATTTTTTCGGGATGACCCGCAAGGTTGGTGAAATCGATCAGGTTTTTCAGCAGCATGTGCATGCGTTCCGTAGAACGGTCAATCCTTGTGATAATATCTTTTTCATCAGATGGCAGCCTGTCGCTATATTTTTTGCTCAGCAATGTGCTTAGTGTCCGGATTTTCCTCAGCGGCTCCTGCAGGTCATGCGAAGCGGCAAAACTCACCTGTTCTATTTCTTCGTTGCTTTGCCTCAATTCAAATACGCTTTTCTCCAGCATTTTCTGGGTTCTTACCCTTGTTTTCAGTTCGCGTATAATCATAAGTATTGAGCACATAAAAACAAAAGCAGCAAACCCGAAAGTGTAGGTGCGAAATTCAGTATTGAGTTTCTGGTAGCGGTTTTTTTCGCGGCTCCGCCAGGCGAGAAGGGCATATTCTTCGTCTGCCATGGCCTTTATATATACCCGGATCTTATTCATTACCTGCTCGCCTTTATCGAGGCGTTCAACAAAATCGGGTGCATTCTTTTGCAAATAGAGGTTGGCTTCAAGCAGGCCGGTGCGCTGCGCTATGGCAGGTTCCAGCAGTTTCAGATTGACCCTTTGTTTGGGATTATCCACGATCATCGGGCGGAGTTCTTTGATGATGGAATCTACCCTTGCCACGGAGTTGTAATAGGGCCCCTTGAAATGTTCCAGCCCGGTGAGCAGGTAACCCCGTTGCCTGGTTTCGGCATTCAGCAGGTCCTCCTCTATATTGCGTAGGGTAATGATCACCTGGTAGGTACGTTCCACATCCGCGGTATACTGCATCTGGAGCCTGTATTGCTTAAAATAGATGGCGCCCAGCCAAACCAGTAAGGCCATCGAGAGGCCTAAGGCAATATATAAGTACCTGTTTTTCATCTTTACTCGACCAAAGCAATGTTACAGTAAAAATTGGCATAGAACTGTGGAATTAATTCCCCAGCATCCCGCGGACGATTTTTTTAGCTAAGGGGATAAGCATGTGTGTAAAAAAGAAAGTGACTGTTAATCAGTCGTTTACGCAAACCGAGCCGGAAAAGTGAAAGATTGGAGCTTTAATTGTTTTAAGTAGGGTAGTTAAAAACTTTTTGATCTTAAAAAACCCAATCGATGCTGCATCAATCACAACTCCAGAAACAGTCCTTCAAGATCCTGCCCCAGCAGATCCAGATGCTCGGTATCTATCACCTCAATACCATTCAGCTCGAACAAAGGATCAAGGATGAACTTGATGAAAACCCATTACTGGAAACAACCGGCGAAGACGATGCCGTAGACAGCGCTTCTGCTGAAAAAGACCAACCCCAGGATTACCAGGACTGGGAAGAGTATGGCTATGACGATGTTCCAGATTATAAGATAGAAAACGAAAGTTTCATTCACAGCAACAACGTGAACCTGCCCATGCGTGATTTCGTGGATTTCCGCACAGCCATGAAGCAGCAGTTGATTAACCTGAATCTTGGTGAAGAAGAAAGAATTGTTGCCGAATACATTATTGATTGCCTGGAAGACAACGGCTTTATGGAAAGGAACCTGGGTGAAATAGCGGATGACATTTCCTTTTCACAGAAATTATTTGTAGAAGAAAAAATGGTAGAGGAGGTTCTGTTCAAAATACAGGAACTGGAACCCTTTGGTGTGGGCTCACGCAACATCAGGGAGTTTTTACTGAAGCAGCTTAATCACCAGAAAAAATGCCCTATCGTAAAAAAATGCCTGGTATTGATAGAGAGCTATTATACTGAACTGCAGAAAAGAAATTTCGACAAGATCTATTCCGGACTAGGTATCGACGAAGATGAGTTGCCCATCATTTTAAAACACATCAGCACACTTCAGTTAAAGCCCATCAATGAGTCGCATGAGAATGTGCTGGTGAAGGAAACCATCATTCCCGACTTTATTCTTACTGTGGAAGGAGAGACCGTTATGGTGGATCTGTTCAGACAGAAATCGCAGAACCTGTTTATCAATGAATCTTTGATGAGTTCTGTTGAAGGTGCAGAAGGCAGGACCTCTGAAGAAAAATCCACTTTGCAATACCTGAAAAGCAAACTTACTTCCGCCATCTGGTTTGTTAATGCGATCAAACAGCGCGAGGAGAATATGCTGCGCATCATCAAGGCTATCATCAAAAAACAAAAACAGTATTTCCTTACGGGTGATGTGGCAAATATCAAACCCATGATCCTGAAGAATATTGCAGATGAGGTGGGACTGGATATTTCTACCATATCCCGTGTAACCTGCAACAAGTATATTGATACACCTTTCGGTTATATTTTGCTCAAAAACCTGTTTACAGAGGGTATCATTAATGAGGATGGTACTGCAGTAAGCAACAAAGTGGTGCAGATTAAACTCAAAGAGATCATAGATGTGGAAGACAAAGAGAATCCGTACAATGACCAGCAACTGGTGGCATTGCTGCATGAGAACGGTATTAAAATAGCCAGGCGAACAGTGGCTAAGTACAGGGATATTATGAACATACCCGTTGGAGACATGCGCAGGCTTTGGGCAAAAACGGTATAAATAATTACATGAATTCGTTTAATTTTAGATACTTAATGCAGACTAACCTATGAGTAAAGTACTGATCATCGATGACGATCTGGATATGTGTCGTTTGCTGGAAAGGTTTCTCATCAGAAATAATTTTGAAGTACGTTTTGCGCACACCGGCAAAAAAGGCATCGAGGAAGTACAAAACTTTCCCCCTGATGTGATACTGTGCGATTTTCGCCTGGAAGATACCGATGGCAAGGACCTGTTGCTCCAGATCAAAGGAATAATGCCGGAGGTACCGGTAATCATCATTACCGGCTACAGCGATATTAAAGTGGCTGTTGAGGTAATCAAGCACGGTGCTTATGATTATGTAACCAAGCCCCTGTTTCCACAGGAGATTTTAATAACCATTAATAAGGCTATCAGCGATTCCAAAAACCCCTCGCAGGGTTCGGTGAACCTGTCTGAAGCAGGTGTACAGGCTCCTGGGGCAGCTTCAGTTGCCGGCGATACGGCAGTAAGGAAAGTGATTAAGAAAGTTGGAAACGGAAAATACATATTTGGTGATAGCAAGGAGTTCAGGCATATTCTCAAGCAGATGGACCTTGTATCCCCAACCAATTACAGTGTGATCATATACGGGGAGAGTGGAAGTGGAAAGGAAGTGATTGCACAGGAGATTCATTCGCGCAGTAAGCGAAAGAATGCGCCCTTTATCGCCATCGATTGCGGCGCATTATCTAAAGAACTAGCCGGTAGTGAATTGTTCGGCCATGAAAAAGGTTCGTTTACAGGTGCCCTGAACCAGAAAGTAGGTAGCCTGGAAATAGCCAATGGCGGAACCGTATTCCTTGATGAAATTGCCAACCTGCCCTATGATGTGCAGGTTTCGTTGTTGCGTGTGGTTCAGGAGCGAAGAATGCGCAGGATTGGCGGTAACAAGGATATTGAACTGGATATACGCATCATTGTTGCCAGTAATGAAAAACTATGGGAAGCTACCAAGAAAGGTAAATTCCGGGAAGATCTGTACCATCGTTTCAACGAATTCAGCATCAATGTGCCGCCATTGCGCGACAGGCGCCATGATATCATGACCTTTGCACATTTTTTCCTTGATCATACCAATAATGAACTGGATAAGCACGTAGAAGGCTTTCAGCCGGAAGTGGAACATATTTTCAAAACTTATTCCTGGCCCGGTAACCTGCGGGAACTAAAGAACGTGGTGAAACGTTCAGCACTGCTGGCTGATGAATCATTTATCGATGTAACCGCTTTGCCTTTTGAACTGGTTAATCACAGCAAGTTACTTTTTGACGTGGGTTCGGCGCCGCATGAAGCCTATGAAGAAAGAGAAGTGGAAGAAAAGCCGGTACATACCCCGGTAGAATACAGCGTACCCATAGCTGCGGAGCCGCCGGTACCCCATGTGGTGAAAACAAGACCTATTGAAGTTAGTGAACATGCCTATAAAACCGCGAGCATAGATGCTGAATATGAAATGATTGTTCAGGCACTTAAAAAGGCAAATTACAATAAGAGTAAGGCAGCTAAACTCCTCAACGTTGACCGCAAAACGTTGTACAATAAAATGAAGCAATACAATGAGTTCAACGAGCAATAAATTGCTGACATGCTAGAATCATACCTGTCAGATTTTGCCTTTATCCGGGAAACCCTTGATAAAGAAGGTGAGCATCATTTTTTTGACAGGAATTTTTCTTTTTTTTCGGGTGAACCTGTCGTTTTTTACCATTCTGATAAGGATGTGATCATTTATGTGAACCGCCGTTTTGCGGAAGAGTTCCATTATACTGTTGAGGACCTCTCCAAGTGGAAATACAGTATTTACCCCATGCTTTCCGACGAGGACAAAGAACTTTTTCGCACCGCTATAAAAACGGTGCAGCAAGGTATTGAGGGCGAATCCACCGAGGCGGACTACCGGCTCATTCCCAAGGACCAATCCGCATCTCTCTATCGCCTCAAGGCGAGAAAATTGTATAAGTCCTGTTATGTCATTCAGTTTGAACGCCGCTCCCAAGTTGCTAAGCCTGCAGAGAGTATGCAAAGTCTTACAGATTATAAAGACATGATGCAGAAAAACGAAATTTTCCTGAAGTACGGAACCTGGGAGAGTGACCCTTCGGGAGAAAACATTTCGTGGACAGATGGCATGTACGCAATTTTTGGGTACGGAGATGATGACAGGGCATCGCTCCGCGTGAATGCTGATCTGTACCGTAAGCATATGAATAGGGATGAAGATCGCCGGAATCCCGCGGAAGTGGCAAAATTCCTGGTCAATAAACACGAGTACCATATTGAATTCCAGATCAGGGATAAAAATGGTATACACAAAATTTTATCAACGTACGCAAAAATCATTCGTGATGCGCATGATAAAATTGAGCGGATCATTGGTACTACACGGGATGTTACCGAGATAAGAGAAAAAGAGCGCATGCTGGAAGACAAAATAGGCCAGTTGAACCGTTCCAATAAAGAACTGGAAGAGTTTGCCTATATCGCTTCGCATGACTTGCAGGAGCCACTTAGGAAAATATCCACCTTCATACAACGGCTGCAGAATAAACTGTCGGACGTAATGGACGATGACAGCAAACTGTTCATTTCCCGAATACAGGGGTCGGCAGACAATATGCGCAACCTGATTGATAACCTGCTGGAATTTTCCCGGATCAGCCGCAGTTCTCACCCTTTTGAAAAAACGGATCTGTCAGCGATTGTCGCAACTGTTATTTCAGAAATGGAGCTATCCATAGAGGAGAGCCAGGCCATTCTTGAAGTGGACACTTTGCCGGTGATTGATGCTATTCCATCGCAGATGTTACAGGTGTTTCACAACCTTTTTAACAACGCAATTAAATTCCGCCGCAAGGATGTTGCCCCGGTAATCAGTGTTAAAATGGGTGAGGTAACCCATGAAGAAAAACAGCAGCAGCAGCTGGCTGTTTCAAAAGAGTATTACAAGATCATCGTTGCAGACAATGGTATTGGCTTCGACGAAGCGTACAGCGAAAAAATATTCCAGTTGTTTCAACGTTTGCATGGGAAATACGAATATCCCGGCACAGGTATCGGACTGAGCATCTGCAAAAAGATTGTTACCAGTCATGGTGGGCAGTTATACGCCACCAGCACGCCGGGGGAAGGAAGTAGTTTTTTTATAATTTTGCCAAAAAGTTCTTAACGGATGCCCGGAACAAATGAAGTACTGAAAATAATGGTAGTTGAAGATGATGAGGACGATTTCCTGCTGATCAACGACTATTTTAAAAAATTGCCTGCCTGGTCATGCGAGGTAAAATGGGTTTACCGTTATGAAGAAGCGGTTGAGGAGTTATGCAGCAATAACTATACAATCTGTTTTTCAGACTACCGGCTCGGCGCCAAGAATGGGATTGACCTGATCAAGGATATACAGGCAGGAAATTGCACTACCCCAGTTATTCTTTTGACGGGCCGCGGCAATTACGAGATCGATATCCAGGCCACCAAAGCGGGTGCATACGATTACCTGATCAAGGCAGATCTTGATGTTGACAAACTGGAACGCACCATACGTTATACCCTGGAGCGGATGAACAACCTGCAGAAACTGCGTGACAGTGAGCGTAAGTACCGGGGTATTTTTGAGAAATCAAAGGACATTGTTTTTCTTGCATCTCCCGATACTACCATTTTCAATATCAATAACGCGGTAAATGATATCATCGAAATTTCGATGGAAGAAGCGATCGGCAGGAAGCTTACCAATTTTTTCAATATCCCTTCGCAGAGGGAGCAGTTTGTAGCGGAATTGGAAGTGGCCGGACAGGTGGAGAATTTTGAGGTGGAGCTTTTAACCGCGCATAACTCAATCAAATGCTGCCTTATTTCTGCGTCATTAGAAGTGGAGGGAAACGATGAACAATATGTGCAGGGCATTATTCACGATATCACCAGTCTGAAAAAAGCGGAGACGGTTACATTACAGGCGGAAAAACTGGCTGCATCCGGAAGGTTTATCCGCACACTGGCTCATGAAGTGAGAAACCCGCTGAACAATATCAACCTCTCTGTTGAGAACCTTCTGGAACAGATGATGGGAGAGGATGACCGGCCTTATCTTGAGATTATTCAGCGAAACGGCAAGCGGATCAATGACTTGATCACGGAACTTTTACAAAGTTCCAGGCCGTCTGATATGAATCTGCAGCCGGTACCGTTACAGGATATTCTCCACAACGTTATCAAAGCAGTGGATGACCGGGCGGTATTACGAAGGATAACCATCAACTATACGCCTCCAGAAGAACCTGTTATCATCAAAGCGGATCCGTCTAAACTGGAGATGGCATTTTTGAACATTGTAATCAATGCAGTGGAGGCGGTGCAGGATGATAGCGGTGTAATTGATATACTGCTGCATACAAAGAATAAACAGGCCACAGTAGTCATCTGTGATAACGGTTGTGGCATCAGCGCAGAAAATAAAAGCCGTTTATTTGAGCCCTATTTTACTTCAAAGCGTAATGGTATGGGCCTCGGACTGGCTACCACGCTTACCATTCTGAGGGCCCATAACGCCGATATAGAAGTTAGCTCGGAGGTAAACCAGGGCACCACTTTCCGGATTATGTTTTTATTGTAAAATTTGGTGTGGGCTTTTGCCGTTTCCGCGCGGGATGCCTGTTAGCTCCACGAGAATTTGCGAACGGGAAAGCCTGGAAACCCCGGCAGGAGGATAACGCATTTATTTACATGAGCTGCAGCCTGCGACATAAAAAAACGGGGAACAAATTTGTTCCCCGCTTCTTCATTTAAAACCCAAAACCTATATAAAAAGAAACCACACTAAGTTACCAGACGATCTTAGGCGAAAGTACTTTCTTTGTCAGCCTCCAGGTTCCAGTAGTAATGATCGTCTTCTTCCACAGAGAATATCCCTTTCAAAGCGTTCTTGCACCTGGCAAACCAGCTCAGATTTTTTGCTTCTTCTTTTTCGTAATAGTTGGCGTTAAGCATTTTTACGCAAACCAGTATCTGGTCGTCTGCTACGGCCAATTGGTTGTTTAATGCTGCACAGGTTAGTTCCTCAGGATCTGTTACGATCCTGGCTACTCCAAAAATATTCAGAAAGAAAGGTGAACCCTTTCTGTAGTAATTCAATGCTACAGGGAACTGTTTGTCAAACTGTGTTATTTCCTGCACGGGTTTGCAAATGGTAAACCACACATTGCCGTTATCATCCACCTGGCGGGTTTTAACGATGGTGGATTTTATATTAAGTACGCTATTACTGTGACTATGCAATACTGCCGTTCCCAGCTCCTCAATTTTCCCGGTTATGAAACCAAGATGATTATTCGTATTCATACACTCGATTTTCTATTATCTATTCAAATCCCGTACCCTCTTCATATCACTGTACCAGAGGCCTTTACGGGCAGATTAGTGGGGAATTAATTTCACAAATGGACCCTGTAATCTGTGCTGGTAAAGGGTATCCCGGTCCCATGGCGTGGTACGCTTTTGTATCTATAATACATTATTAACATAGTATGCGCAAATCGGCAAAATGGATAAGGAACATTATCCTGCTAATATTCCTCCTGGTCTTACTGTTTATTCTGGTACTGCATACCCCGTTCGCAAAGGACCTGATCAGGGGTAAGCTGGAGGCCTATCTTACCGCTAAAACCGGTGGGCAGTTCCATATCGCATCCGTCAATTACCGGCTTCCCAAATGGGTGCAGATGAATGGTGTGTCTGTTAGGAGTCATGGTGGTGATACCATCCTGACCGGCGATAAAATACGCATCGACCTTAACCTCTTCAAAGTACTGAAAGGCACTTACGAGATCAACAGGATAGAACTGGAAAAAGTGTATGTGGATGCGGTAAAAAAACCAGGGGACAGTACTTTTAACTACCAGTTCCTTTTTGATGCGTTTACCACCAAATCGGACATCAAAGATTCAACACCCCTGGTGTTGTCCCTCAAAGAAATTCATATCATCCAGTCAGGTTTCAATTATAGCGATCCGCAAACGGGAACAGCCATGAAAGCCAAACTGGGTAAGGTTGATATGTTCATTGATAGTCTTGATGTGTATAAAAACCAATATGCCATTCGTGAGTCCCATCTTACAGATGTATATTTTAATATGCGCATGTACAAGGCCGTTAATCCCACAGTAGGTGGTCTTAAGCCCGCATTACCCTTCATCAAACTGGGGCAGTCGCACATAGAAAGAACTCATCTGATCTATAAGGATGAGATCAATGGAATCAATACCGATGACCTTATTAAGGAAATGTATGTTTCTTCGTCACATCTGCATCCTTCCGGAAGTGTAACCCTGGGCCAGGTTTTACTGAATGATTCCTATGTGTCGGTTGACAGGCCCGCATTTGATAATTCAAAGTTACGGGTAGATACTGTTACCGGTAAACTTGTCAATGATTCACTTGGCGTATTTCATGTACGCGATGTGAAGATCAATAACACAAGTTTTGTTTACAATGACATCTCAAAACGAAAGAGATCGGGTTTTGACCTTCACCATATGATGATCAGGCGCTTGAAGGCAAATGGTAAGGACATTGACTATACAGGTAAAAAAATCAACGCGTCGCTCGCGTTTGTATCAGGGCAGGATAAAAGTGGTTTTACCGTGGACAGTCTCCACGGTAATTTTTTGCTTACCGATTCGCTAGTTACCGTAGAGAATCTCGTAGTAGTAACACCCCAGTCGAGAATGGCGGGTACCGCGGTGCTTTATCCATTCAGCCTGTTGCCAGGTAACCGTTCGAGGGTTCAGAACAGGATCAGTTTGAAAAACAATGTGCTCGCAAGGCGCGACCTGGAACTATTGATACCGGATATCATGCGAACATACCGCACACAGTTGGCAGGCATCTCTGCTCTTTACCTTACGGCTGAAGCAGATGGTAATGCAAACCGGATGGTTGTGCACCGGCTGGTAGCACGGTCCAACAGGAATGATATTTCTATTGATGCCGCGGGTATTATTACAAATGCCAGTTCAAAAAATAATATGCGCTTTGATGCGCGGATCAATCAATTGAACCTTACCAGGAACGTGGTGGCAGGGTTCATGGATAAAAAAATGCGCGGGCAGGTGCAACTTCCTCCTGCCTTCAATATCAGGGGCAATATCAAAGGCAGCTTCTATGAGTTGAACAATGACCTCACCGTGAGCAGTGCCTATGGCTTTGCGGGAATAAAAGGCACATTGCGAAATTTCATGGTGCCTTCCAGGGTAAATTATAACCTTCGCATTCTTGCCCGGAACCTGGAAACCGGTAAATGGATAAAGCAGGATTCGTTATTTGGAAAAGCAAACGGGACCATAGCCCTCAGGGGATCCGGTACTGATTTTAAAAATTCCACGATACAGGCCGGGCTCGACCTAGCTTCCTTCCGCATTCTCAAACATACCTACACCGGTATTCATGTAGACCTTACTTCAAAGGCAGGTAATTATGATTTCAAAGGTTACACAACTGATCCCGCACTGGTAACCAGCTTTGATGGAAGTGCTTCGCTCAATCAAAAATATCCGACCGGGAAAGGGGTATTCAATATCAAGCACGCAAACCCGTATGCGCTAGGATTGTACAATGACTCTTTAACATTCAGCACACTTGCCAGGGTGGACCTGGCCAATTTGGACCCTGCCTCCTTGAATGCGCTGGTGCGACTTGATAGCACGGTTGTGCGAAAAGACAGCCGTGTGTTTCGTGTAGACAGCCTGCTCGCAAAGGGGTATACCGATAGCGGAAAAACGTTTATTACACTCAACTCGGCGCCCCTTAACGCAACACTGAAGGGCATATACCGTTATACGGAATTACCCGCCATCTTTCAGCATACTGCTGAGCGATACCTCAAAAGCAATGGCCCTTTGCCGCCGGTTAGCGCGGGTTACAGCCTTGACCTTTCAGCAGAGTTAAAATCGGATCCGTTGTATGCGGTATTTCTTCCTGGGTTGTTTTTTGACAAAAATATACTTATGCGTGGGCGGATAGATGACAACCGGACTGACAGCTCCCGCTATGTGGATATATCTGCGCCGGGTATTACCTATAACGGTAACCATCTTGCCAACTTTTCTGTACATGCAGTGGATATCAATGATTCTTTGCGGTTCAATGCCAGGGCAGATACCATCAAAGCCAACTCCATCCTGCTGTATACTACTACGGTGCAGGGGGGGCTGCATAACAATAACCTTACGGCCGCCCTATCCTCAAATGATAAAGCAGGGAGGGAAAGATACGCGGCTTCTATCAGGGGTAATGGCACTGCTGATTTGTACAATATCCAGTTGATGGATCAATTGAAATTAAATTACGATACCTGGCAGGTAAACGGGAATAACAAAATCTCGTTTGGTACCTCAGGGTTTAATGTGTCTCAACTGGCCATCAGTAAAGGTGCACAACAGGTATCGGCCAACAGCATCTCTTCCGCATTGGGTGCGCCTATTGATGTGAAAGTGGACAATTTCGCATTGCATAACCTGACATCTTTATTTAATACCGATTCACTGGAACTTGACGGAAAATTAAATGCGCTGGTGCGTGTTTCTGATTTCAATAACCCCGTGCCTACCCTGGATGGGTCAGTTACAGTGGACAGCCTGCTGTACCAGGGACTGCGTATGGGAAGGGTGGATGTTAAAGCTGCCACATCCGGAACGGAATCCGTAACCTTATCAGGTTCGCTTACAGGGTATGGAAACAATGTTACCCTTGCGGGAACCTATAACAAACAAAATATTAACGCGCAGATCAACCTCAACCCGGTACTGTTTAAAACCATTGAGCCTTTTACCAAGGGCAGCCTGACCAATTCTTCCGGTTATGTTTATGGACCCATCAATATCACAGGAAGCGTTAAACAACCCGAATGGAATGGTTCCATCCGGTTTGATTCTGTACGGACGAGGCTTACCAAATTCGGGTCGACACTTGCTGTAAGCAACCAAACGCTGGACCTGAAATACCCTGTGATGGGGTTCAATAATTTTAGTATAAAAGATTCCCTGGGGCATGAACTCCTGGTGAATGGTACGCTTACACAGGGAAAAGGCATTATTCCTGAGGCAAACCTTACCGTAAAGGCAACTGATTTCACCATAATGAACAGTACCTCGGCGGTCAATAACCAGTTATACGGAATTGCGGTGGTGGATGTTGATGCCAGCGTTAAGGGACCGGTAACCACACCGGATATTGATGGCAGGCTGGCACTGAAAGGAGAATCGAATATTACCTATGTGAAACAGCCCCTGGTGGCTTCGGCGAAGGACAGGGAGAATGTGATGACATTTGTGGATATGGATACGGTGCGCACCGACTTTGTTGCGCCGGCGGTGGAACGCGCACGGGAATACAGGGCCCTTAATTATAATTTAAATATTGATATCAGCAAGGACGCACAATTCAATATCATCGTTGACCCCTTAACACGTGACCAGTTGCAGGTAAAGGGTGCAGGGGAATTAAATGCGGGGGTGAGTCCCGGCGGGCTGGTGTCCATTACAGGCGCCTACAATTTATCGCAGGGCACCTACGAAATGAACTACCAGTTCATCCGGCGCAAATTTGACCTGCAGGAGGGGAGCACGCTGGTTTTTACCGGTGACCCCATGAATGCGCAGGCAGATATCACTGCCATTTATAACATCGAAGCTTCCCCTTATGACCTGGTGAGCAACGAGGTGGATAATTCTGCCATTGATACCAGGCTTTACAGTCAGAAAGTTCCTTTTGAAGTTTTGCTTCGTATCACAGGAACACTCACAGCGCCCGAGTTGAATTTTGATGTAAGGTTGAAGCAAAATGTAGCTGGCATCAATTACAATTTTGCAAACACCATAGATACTAAACTATTGCAGATGCGCCAGGATCCATCCACTATGAATAAGCAGGTATTCGGGCTGCTGGTGATGGGCAGGTTTATTGGTGACCAGAGCACGGATTTTTTTGGCAATATCGGTGGCAGCAGCGGTTTTAATGCCGGTGACCTGGTAAAGGAAAGTGTGAGCCGTTTCCTGAGCGACGCGGTTAACCAGTTAGCATCCAACCTGCTTAGAGGAGTGGATATTGCCGTGGGTCTCTCTTCCGCACAGGATTATTCTACTGCTACAGAAAGAACAGATCTCAATGTGGCGTTGTCAAGACGCTTCATGGATGACCGGCTTACCATCACTGTTGGTAAAAGCTTTACGGTAGCGGGTGATGAACCCGTGGGCGGCTCCAGTTCGCAGTTCATGCCTGACATTACTACTACGTATAAACTTTCCAAAGATGGTCGTTATATGCTTAAAGCATACCAGCGTAACCAGTATGAAGCCATACTGGACGGCTATTTTATCGAAACGGGTGTTGCCTTCAGCCTGGTGATGGATTATAATAAATTCAGGGAACTGCTTCATAAGAACAGAAAATAATATGCGCGTCCGTTTACATCATATCATCTTATTACTGTTCATGTGCGGCATGTTATCATGCAGTATCCAAAAACATTTACCTGCAGGTACCCAGTTATACAACGGGGCCAATTTCACCATTGTGAAAGACCCCGCCAATAAGGTGTCTGAGCGCTCAATAAAGAAGCAATTGACTGCCATCAGCGTACCCAAGCCAAATAAAAAAATACTTGGTTTCCCTTTTCGGGTATGGTTCTGGTACCTGGTAGGAGCGCCTCACAAAGAAACGGGGTTTCGTTACTGGCTGCGTTACCGCCTGGGACAGGAGCCCGTACTCAGTACCATGGTGAATACAAAAGCCAATTCATTCAATTTTCAGAATCACCTGATCAACAAAGGATATTTTAAATCAACGGTTACGGGCGATACAACCATCAAAGGCTATAAGATGGAGGCCAATTATAAAGTGAACCTGGGCATGCCCTATCATATCAATTCCGTCGGCTGGATACTCGACAGCATATCGGAAATCGGAAAGGAGATCTATCGCATTCCGGGCAATACGGCGGTGGTTAAAAAAGGTGAACAGTTTGATCTTGATAACCTCAAGGCGGAGAGAACGCGTATTGACCTGGCACTGAAGAACCGTGGCTTCTATTATTTCAGTCCCGAGCATATTAAGGCATGGGTGGATACCACCAATGCTGATAATACGGTTAATGTGTTCTTTAAGCTGAAGGATGAAGTACCTGTAGCCGCCGTTATCCCACAAACCATCCGCAGCATTACGCTGTTCCCTAATTATACATTGTTGTATCCGCCGCCCGATACATCGAGGACTGGTATGCGACTGGTTAATGGGATTTATATCAGGGATACGGTTAATTATCTTAACGATCCCACAATGGTGCGGGCCGTTACTTATCGTCCGGGAACATTATATAGTGTTCGATCACAGAACCGCACACTTAACCGCTTTATCAATACCGGCGTATTCAAATTTGTAAAGAACCGGTATGAAGTAAACGGTGATACATTGTTACCCCGCTGGCTGGATGTGTACTACTATCTCACGCCGCTGCCACGGAAAACCCTCCAGGCTGAAATAGGTGCGTTTACAAAAAGCAATTCCTTTACCGGCGCACAGGCAAGTGTTACCTGGAGAAACCGAAATGCGTTCAGGGGAGCCGAACAGTTGCTGGTGCGCACTTATGGTGCCTTCGAATCTTCGGGTGCAGATTCACTTCGGCAGAATAATAATTTCAGGGTAGGTATGGATGTTTCCATGGTATTTCCCCGTTTTGTTACGCCTTTCAAAGTGCGGGATAGCTTTTCCTTTCCTCCCAAAACCACTTTTACACTGGGTTATGAATGGATGCGGCGGCAGGCATTGTATACCAAGAACTATTTCCGTTTGCAGTATGACTTTGCCTGGCGTGAGTCATTCAACAAGCAACACCTGTTCGCGCCCGTTAGCATTACGTTTAATACCACCAGTGCCTATGCTCCAGCATATAAAGCATTGCTGGACCAGATGCCTGTGCTGAAGATCAGCAACCTGCCTGAACTGATATCGGGTTCTTTTTACAATTACAATTACCGGACAAGAAACAGCACCGGTCCGCATGTCTTTTATTTTAATGGAAGCATTGATGCAGCAGGCAATATCCTGGGCCTGATAAACAAAGCGTCGCAACCCTACACAGGTAAAATATCGGGCGCATACTATGCACAATACGTAAAGATCGATGCGGATCTTCGGTATAGTATGAAATTGGGTAAGGACCTCAACTGGGTAAACAGGCTGATGGTGGGTGTGGGTATGCCCTATGGAAACTCTTTGTTCCTTCCTTTTTCAAAACAATTCATCATAGGCGGTGCCAACAGCCTGCGGGGTTTCCAGGTAAGGCAACTGGGCCCCGGCCGCGCGAAAACTACCCCAATCCAGCAACAGTACTATCCGCAGGTTGGTGGTGATTATAAACTGGAGATCAATACAGAGTTACGCTTCCCTATGTTCTCAAAAGTAAAAGGAGCGGTATTTGTTGACGCGGGTAATGTATGGACAAAAGATCCCATCCTATATGGAAAGGACGGGCAGTTCAGCAGCAGGTTCCTGAATGATATGGCCGTAGATGCCGGTCTGGGCGCCAGGTTTGATATCACTTTCCTGTTAATCCGTTTCGACGTGGCCGTTCCACTTCGTGTTCCCTCAAACGACCGGGGAAAAGAGTGGGTACTGGGACAAAACCCGTTCAAGAATATTATTTACAATATAGCCATAGGTTATCCGTTTTAGAAGCAGGCTTTTAGGGATTAGAAATTTGCGATTAGCCGTTTATTGTTAGGTCGTTGCTTCACCCAATGGCTAAATCCTAAATGCTAATGACTGGCCGCTCACGACTCTCTCAATAAAACTGATACACCACCCCCGGCGTAACCACACCCTGGATGATATTCAAATTAAAGCTGAGGCTGCCTTTTTTCCTGGGTTCAGGGGTTGTGGTTGCCTCACCGTTGCGGATGCGGGCGTAACGGTGATAGTTGTTGACTACCTGCAATCCGGTCAAATAACCCAGGCCCGCGCCGGCTACTATATCCGTGAACCAGTGTTTGTTTTCCGTGATACGGCTCAGACCGATCAGCGTGGCAAATGAATAACTGATAATGGGTACCAGCGGTTTGTTTTTATATTCAAGCGCATATACCGTAGCTGCAGAAAAAGCGCCAGTAGTATGCCCAGAGGGAAATGAACTGTTGGATCTTACACCGTTTGCATCAACCATCTTATAGAATGGGCCATGAAAAGTGGGTTTTGCATCGAGTGTGTAATTATCTGCATAAGACGGGCGCTGCCGGCCCGATAAAAATTTTACGGCAAATGACACGGCCCCGGACGTAATATAAGACTGGGTGGCCAGCAGGGTAGTGGTTTTTAACTTCTGGTTCTTAAAAATAAATCCATAGGTACCCAATGCTGCGAGCGTATACACTTCATAGATGCCGCCAAACCGCGTAATATAATTACTCAGGTCGCGGACGGTTCGATTGTTTTCCCGCAGATCCACCGCGTTCCTTTGAATGGGTTGGTCTGCGAAAGTAAGTGCAGCTTCCAGCAACACGAATTTTACGGCATTCCCAACGTCTTTTTTCTTCATGTGAAACGGCTTGGTGAATGACTGTTTTACATTGCTTCCAAGCAGGATAAAATACGCAGGAAGGGTGATAACCGTATTTTCATTAAAGGCCGTTTTGTCCGTATTATTTACCTTCCTGGCGGAGGAGTCATTATCCGTTCGGCGGAGACTATCCAGTTTTTTGAAGAGGGTATCGGGTTGTTGTGCATAACCATCTGCCGCGGTAAGAACACTTATGCTAAGGAACAATAATTGGACAATCTTTCTCATACCCGGGCTTTAAATAATGACCTGTTGTAACTGGCGTTAAAAAATTTATGCCATCTGACCGGCCGGGAGAGGCCGGCAAAACGTATGCAAGCTAAGGTATCAAATCTTGAGATGGAACAGCTCTATCTCCTTTCTTTTTCCTTTCAATTCTACGAGCCCCAGGCTTTCCCACTGAAAATCTTCGAGTGCGCTTTTTTCTATAAAGTCTTTTGACACGATGAATTTTTTATTTAGTTCGCTGCAGGCGCTGCGTATCCTGGCCGTGGTATTCATCGTGTCGCCACTCATGGCAATGTCTTTCTTGATCACGCCAATTTCACCCACCGTTACCTCGCCCACATGTATACCCACGCGGAACTCCGGAATGATATCGAAATCCCTTTTAAATTTAATGCTGTCGCGCTGTATATTCTTTCTCGCTTCGATCACCGCTTTCAGGCATCGTTTAATATTCTTGTCGTCCGATATCCACGACACCACTATTTCATCACCCACATACTGGTAGATTCTTCCGCCGTATTCAATCAGGGCATTGGATACATGATAGATAAATTCCCGGATGAATTTAAAATATTGGGTATGCCCCAATTTTTCAGCGATGGTGGTTGAGTCGCTCAGGTCAATAAACGCAACAATGCGGTTTTCGGTTTTTGGGTTGTGGTAGCGTCCGAGTAAGATATCTATGAATACGCCCGGAGAATATTTCTCGTTTACTTCAATCATCAATTGCGTTACAAGAATGAGTATCATCCAGTAGGATAGTTTCTGCAGCAAGAGTTCTATATGCTGTATATCGTAAAAAAGATTCCGGAAGGAATTTTGAATGGGGATGGACGATTGCAGCGAACTTAATGCATAGACAATGGCATTCATAATGAACGCGGCCACCAGCAGCGACAGGCTTTTCAGCAGGAATGATACCCATAGAAGAAAATTCCTGAAAATTCTTCGCAGTACAAACACAAGCAGGTATCCCATTACGCCGCTCATGATAAAAACGATCACCTCCCGTATGATCAACTGGTTAACGCGACCTTCCTGCGGAAGTTTGTTGAAGACTGCCACCACGGTAAAATCTACCAGGGTCCAGAATATGGCTACAAACAATACCACCCGGTAGCGGTATTTGTTGAGCACACTTAATTTGGGCATCCTGGCCATTTCTTTTTATTGTTTGTTTTCAAGGTACTCATAGATCATTTGCTGAGCACCTTGTCCCCTGTGAGTAATTTCATCCGTTGCAATATCTGTTTCCATTCCTATTATCGTGGTCTTGGTTTCATCGCTCCATTGCATACTGAAATAGTCCAGCAGTTCTTTTTTGCATTCTGCGGCGATCACCGGTACGCATACCTCTATTCGATGATGGATATTCCGGTTCATCCAGTCTGCTGAACCCATGATCACTTCGGCGTTCAGGTCAGTTCCAAATATGAAAAAACGTGTGTGTTCGAGGTACCTGTCAACAAGTCTCTTTATGGTAACATTGTCATCTCCCTCTGCTTTTACCGGCAGCATGCAGCAGATGCTACGCACGATCACCTGCACGGTAACACCCGCGCGGCCCGCTTTCTCAAGTGCATGTATCAGGTTGGGCTCTTCCAGGTTATTCAGTTTGATGCGGATCAATGCATCCTGTCCTGATTTCGCTTTGGTTATTTCATTTTCTATCAGTTTTTCAAACTGCTCTTTCATATTGAACTGTGAAATGAGCAGTTTGTCAAAATGCTGTTTGGTTTTGAATTTATCTGCAGAATCCTTCTGTAATATTTTGAAAAGGCTGCTCAGTTCATTGATGATGGGGGGATCTGTTGTCATGAGCACATGGTCAGTATAGAACTGCGCCGTCACTTCATTGAAATTTCCCGTACTCAGCATGGCATAGGAAAGCACCTGGTTGCCGCTGTTTTTTTTGATGAGTGCTATCTTGGAATGTACTTTTATATTGGGCAGACTGTAAATGATGGTAATGCCTGCTTTTTTCATCTCCTTGCTCCACCGAATATTATTGTCTTCGTCAAACCGGGCTTTCAGTTCTATGAAAGCGGTTACTTTCTTGCCGTTTCTAGCGGCACTGATGAGCGCATTAATGATGTGTGATTCTGCAGCCACCCTGTAAAGTGTAATGTAAATATCTGTAACACCGGAATCTACCGCTGCCTGGTTAAAAAACGACAGAACCGGATTGTATGATTGATAGGGAAGATGTAACAGGATGTCCCGCGTATTCAGTACGTTGAATATGTCTGCCGTATCCTGTAGTTCCGGCAATGACAGTTGTTTTCTTTTGGGATAGGTAAGATTCTTATTGAATTTGGGAAAGGAGGCAAGGTCACTTAACTGGTGGTATCGGCCACCGGAAAACATTTCCTCAAAATTTAATTCAAATAAGCCGGCGATGAGGAATTGTACGTTTCTTGGCATGCTGGCTTCATACAGGAACCGTGACGGCGCGCCCAATGCGCGTTTTTTTAGTTCTTTTTCAATTTTCAGCAGTATATCGCCACTTAATTCATGGTTCAGGTAGATTTCGGAGTTGCGGTTGAATTTGATGCTGTAAACACCCTGTATCTCAGATCCCGGGAAAAGAAACGGAAGGTTGAGCCTGATGATGTCGTCGATGAATATTACATACTCGTGGCCGTCAATAGGGGTTAACACGTAGAAACGTTGTAGTTTATCGGAGGGAATATTTACAATGCCGTGTTTGAGCGTTCCTGGTTCATGGTCTTTCATGGAAATGAACAGGTAGAGTTTACTATTCTCCGGGGTAAACTTCTGGTTCATATCGGTATCCAGGTACAAAGGTTGTACAAATGACAATATTTTAGAAAGGAACAATTCCCGTATCTCGGCGCGGTGCTGTTCATGTATCTCGCTGTTATAGTAGAAGATGATTTTGTTTTCCTTCAGAGCTGGTATGATTTGGTCCTGCAGGGTATCCCCGAACAGATCGAGCTGCCGGTTGATTTCATTTTGTATTACTGAGCTAACGTCTTCTTTGGTTTCGAGACTTGCCTGTTTGCGTATTTTTTTATCGAGTTTAGCCAGGGTGGTAATATAGGGGTACCTGACCCTGAAAAATTCATCCAGGTTGGATGAGAAAATGGAAAGGAATTTGATCCGTTCGTACAGTGGTACTGTGGCATCGTTGGCTTCCTGTAATACGCGCAGGTTAAACTGTAGCCAACTGATATCTCTGTTAATAAGCATAGTACACAATTAAAGCGGGAAACCAGAGGAAGCCGCCGTTGCTACCGCCTCTTTTTTAAAGAAAAATATCGCCAGCGCAAAAGCAAGTACAGAGATCACGATACCGTACATGAAAATGTTGTAGGCCAGCCGGATGAGTTTGTACTTTCTTCCCAGTACTACTGCCAGTTGGTAAATATCATTGATTAGGGCTCCATAGAGATAGTTGGGATCGCGCATCATACGCCGCATGGCTTCATTGTATTGCTCGAATGGCGCTTTATGGAAATTTCCGAAGAAAAGCAGGTTGGTCTTTTTATTGATCACATCTTCGTTTGTAAAAGTGCCACCCCCCAGCTTGGGCCGGGTTGCAAGAATGGAGATCACAATGGTTACCACAGATGATAACAGGAAGATCATGGCTGGTATGGTTAGATAGGGCTCGTCCTGCAGTTTGCGCAGCAGCACACCAAGAATCACGGAGATAATGATTGCATTTACCGAAATGAGTATGTTGGCCTTGTTGTCTGCCATACCGCTTAACTCAAGATGGTTACTTGAAGTTAACCT
>JANPIE010000106.1:0-3523 GCA_031424835.1 Chitinophagaceae bacterium | reverse complement strand
TTGCTTTTCAGGCAGGTGCCTCACCGCAGTTGCGCAATATGGCTACAGTTGGCGGTAACATGATGCAACGTACGCGCTGCACCTATTTCTATGATACTGCTATGCCCTGCAACAAACGTGAGCCGGGTTCTGGTTGTGGCGCAATGGGTGGGTACAATCGCATGCATGCTATTTTTGGCGCGAGCGAAAAATGTATTGCTGTACATCCGAGTGATATGTGTGTTGCGCTGGCTGCGCTCGATGCCGTGGTAACCGTTGCAGGGCCAAAGGGGGAACGAAAAATTGCTTTTGGAAATTTTCACAGACTGCCTAATGATTCCCCTGAAAAAGACAATACGCTGCAGGCAGGCGAGCTCATCACCTCGGTTAATATTCCTTTTAATAACCTTGCTTCACATTCACATTATGTAAAGATCCGCGACCGCGCCTCGTATGCTTTTGCTTTGGTATCAGTGGCGGCTGCCCTGGATATAAAAGGAAACACAATACAGGAAGCGCGCCTTGCAATGGGCGGTGTGGCACATAAACCCTGGCGTTTAACGGAAGCCGAAAAAGCATTGAAGGGACAACCCGCGAATGAATCCAGTTTTGTGAAGGCCGCAGAGATAGCCCTGCGAAATGCGAGATCGTATGGACACAATGCATTCAAATTAAAACTCGCGCCGAATACGATCGTAGAAGCGCTGAAATTAGCCGCTGGCACCTGAGGAAGCGACAAGAGTCAATGAACAGACTTTGCGAAACACGAAATCCGAAACACAAAATCCGAAACACAATGCCAAACAAATACACCGCCGACCCGATTAACAGGGTAGATGGAAAACTGAAAGTGACGGGTGGAGCGAAATATTTTGCGGAATTTGACCTGCCCGGGTTGGTGTATGCGGTGCTGGCCACCAGTACGATTACCAGGGGGGCAATCACCGCAATGGACACCAAAGCTGCAGAGAATGCGCCGGGTGTGCTGGGTGTGTTTACGCATGAGAATATGCCCGCTATACCCGGTTGGGATACGCCACCCGCCGCAAATGCCCCCGTTCCATTGGGTGGTCAGCGTTACCGTATTCTGGGCAGTAATAAAATCTTGTTCAATGGTCAGCCCATTGCTGTGGTTATTGCAGACAGTCTGGAACGCGCCCAGCATGCAGCGTCACTGGTTAGAGCAAAATATGAAACGCAAGCACCACAAACGGATCTAGCCGCGCATCAGGCAAAAGCTGCGTTAACTCCACGTGCCGCTGATTATAAACGCGGAGAAGCGGATGTCTATAAAAATGCGCCGGTATTCATCGAATCGAAATATACCATGCCGCTTGAAATGCATAATCCTATGGAATTGCATGGTATCACAGCGTATTGGGAAGGAGAGGAGAAAGTTACGGTGTATGCAAAAACGCAGGGCGTAAAATCCACGCAGCGGGCCATTATGTCTGCATTTAAACTAACCGATAAAAACGTCCAGGTTTACTCTGAATTTGTAGGCGGTGGATTTGGTATGGCCCTTCGTACCTGGCCCCAGGAGATCGCCATTGTTGCCGTTGCCAAAAAATTGAAGCGCCCCGTAAAACTCGTTCAGGGTCGCGACCAGATGTTTACCACCGTGGGCTACCGGCCAACAACCATTCAAACCATTGGCTTGGGCGCCACAAGGGATGGTAAGATCACGGGTATTACCCATGATGTGATCGCCCAGTCATCGTCCTACGAAGATTTTACGGAGAATGTGGCGGGCATGACCAAATTTATGTATGCGAGTCCCAATGTAAATACCCGTTACCGTTTACTGCCGATGGATATCAGTTCACCAATATGGATGCGCGGACCCGGTGAAGCTACCGGTGCTTTTGCGCTGGAATCTGCAATGGATGAACTTGCCTATAAGCTCAACATAGATCCGTTGGAATTCAGGATCATAAACTATACCGAGACCGACCCGGAAAGAAAAAAACCGTACTCCAGTAAATTTGTAAAAGAGGCCTATCAGTTAGGCGCAGAAAAGATCGGCTGGTTCAAACGCAACCGGCAGCCGCGTTCTATGAAAAATGGTGAATGGCTTGTGGGGTATGGCATGAGCAGCGGTACTTTCGGTGCTTTTCGCGGGCAGGCCAGTTGTCGCGCAGTGCTTAACGCTGACGGAACTTTATTGCTGCAGAGCGCTACGGCAGATATAGGCCCGGGTACGGGTACAGCCATGAACAATATTGCGCATGAATCACTGGGTATAGCCGGAAAGAATATCCGTTTTGAACTGGGCGATTCCTCCTTTCCGCCATCTGGAAGCCAGGGTGGTTCCACCACTACTTCTACGGTTGGATCAGCAGTATATGACGCCTGCGCGGCGCTGAAAGATTTGCTGTTGGGGTTGCTCGTGAAAAACGAAACATTTAAGGACACCAAAATCACTGAACTTGTTTTTGCCGATGGATATGTATCTACCATAACTGACCGCAATAAAAAAATATTGCTTGGCGATCTGCTAAAACAAAACAATCTGCCTTCTATTGAAGCCACAAAAGAGTCGAGGGGAAGTGCCGAAGCGCAGAACTATTCCATGTACTCCTTCTCCATTCATTTTGCGGAAGTGCATGTTCATCCGCGCACAGGTGTGGTTAAAGTAACACGGGTGGTAACCGTTGCCGATTCAGGCAAGATCATGAGCCCCAAAACTGCTGCAAGCCAGATGGTGGGTGGCGTTACCGGCGGCATAGGTATGGCGCTCACCGAAGAAGCAGTAATTGATCACCGTTACGGACGTTTTGTCAATAATAATTTCGCAGACTACCATGTACCGGTTAGCGCCGATGTACCGCATATCGATACGATCTTTATCGACAAACCCGACCCCATCATCAATCCCATGGGTGCAAAAGGGATGGGGGAGATAGCGCTGATTGGTTTTGCCGCAGCAGTTGCCAATGCCGTGTACCATGCAACAGGTAAACGCGTTAGGGATCTCCCGATAACACCGGATAAACTGATTGATTAGCATATCATGTCTCTCCCGAGGATGAAATTTGCCAAAGCATAGGGATATGTATTGATGGCGGGTTTCAATCCTGTTTCTATTCTCTTGTTTTTTCTCCGCAATCTGTCCTACTATCTCGCCGCATCGGTAAGCGCTCATGCATCATTTACCGTCGCTAATTTATTTGTTTAATGTTTGGGTGATAAATGTTTGATTAGTTAAACAAAACTGTATGACTGTTCTGCGCGTATATCAGATAGTGTAGAAAATATTACGCTATCATTAATCGTATTACTTTTTTTACGAAAAATTTCATGGGAATTGTGTAGCCATATCATGGAATCAATGCGACAACATGGTGGAATAATTATTTTGTAGTTAATCATGCTAAGACTCTACTGTTGCCAATCGGCACCAGGGGTCATCAACCTTTTTTCAACTCTTCAGGGCACCAGCTAGCAACTTTAACGGTGAAGTAATGTGAATTAATGAGGTTTTCATTGATGATGGTCATCCTTTTTCTTAACTATAAAACAATACGTATGCGAACTACGAACA